>JADFZZ010000017.1 GCA_015232315.1 SAR324 cluster bacterium
TCTCCTTTATTTCATACATTGATTACAAATCGTTGTATTGTTTTCATGTGATCTCCTCATATCCGTATCATACATCAACCAATGAAGAAAATGCCATGATAACTTTGGTGATTTATTGGATCGAACGTCTAAATCAGGCTTTTCGCGCGCTAGCGTGAAATAGCCTGCATTTTCTTGTTGGAGTCCTTTTCCTTTGCTTCATTAATTCGGATGGTCGCCGGATACTCACCACCTTTGATCTGATGCTCGGATATGGTCAGAGTCCCGGTAACAGTCAGGACTGCGTCACTCTTGAGGGGGGAAGCCGAACGCAGGTATGTCCAAAGACCAGATGGAAGACGTTCGCCGGATACGGCATCGACCTTGAGTATCTGGCCTTTGCTCTGAAAGACCTGCGTTCCGGTTAGCTGGTCTTTGTAGGACTCGGACACTGGAGCAAAGACTCTGACAACGGCAACCACGTTGCTACCGTTTTGCGGGTGGGACGCTTGCCATTTGGCTGGAATCTGCAGTTCATTACTGTTGCCGCCTCGCGATGCCGCACAGCCGCAAAGCAAAGCGGTGAGAATTGAGATGCTGATTGTTTGTCTCATCTTATGACTCCAACAGAGTAATCAGAGGACTTTTTCCATGATATCAGAACTTATAGATGACTAATTTGTCTACTTATTACCACTATTAGTCCGCTAAACATGGAAAACCTGTCCACTTATTACAGTTTTGTTTAGATTTTTCCGCTTATTGTGTTATTAATCCGCTAAAGATGGAAAGTCTCTTCCAAAAGAAAACTCCCCATGACCACATCATTAACAAAGAAGACCGATGAAGTCCACAAAAAAAACAGGCATATTTCGTCCAAATCCAGAATTAAAGTTGATGGAGCAAGTTCGGGAAGTATTGCGTTATCATCATTACGCGTATCGCACAGAACAAACGTATTGCCAATGGATTTTACGGTACATTCATTTTTATGGCGGAAAAACGCATCCTAAAGATTTGGGGGCAAAACAGGTGGAACGATTTCTTTCTGATCTGGCGGTCAATGGTCAGGTGGTAGCCTCCACTCAGCGTCAGGCGTTGAATGCTCTGGTCTTTCTCTATCGGGAAGTTCTGGATATTTCACTCGATGCGGAAATTGCGCCGATGCGCTCAAAAAAAGAAACACATCCTCCAACCGTCTTGACCAAAGAAGAGGTTCGGAAGCTTTTGCTGAAGATGAACGGTACCCACTTGTTGATGGCAAAACTGCTTTATGGGGGGGGATTACGTTTGATGGAATGCATTCGGTTACGGATTCAAGATGTGGATTTCGGGCAGAACAAAATCTTTATTCGCGGAGGAAAAGGCGGAAAAGACCGGGTGACCATTTTACCTCAGAATATCAGGGATGAACTTAAATCTCACATTGACCGCGTGGTTTCGCTACATCATCAGGATCTGGAAGCAGGTTTTGGAGAAGTCTATCTTCCCAATGCTCTGGGGAAAAAATATCCTCAGGGAGCCAGAGAAACTGTATGGCAATATGTTTTTCCCGGAAAACAGCGCTCCATTGATCCACGTTCAGGAAAAGAAATGAGGCATCATGTTCTGGAATCAGGACTGCAAAAAGCGGTGAAAAATGCCGCCAGAGAAGCAGGAATTCATAAACGTGTCGGTTGTCACACCTTACGGCATAGTTTTGCCACCCATATGCTGGAAAATGGCGTTAACATTCGAACTCTTCAGGAATTATTGGGACATGCCGATGTCAAAACGACAGAACTTTATACACATGTGATGCAACATAATCTGAATGTACTCAAGAGTCCTCTGGATCAATGAGAGGACTCCATCAAGTCTGGCCCGCAATTACCCCATCAATGAAATAATAAACGGACTTTCCAGCACTTCCACAACATATTTCAGAAATCGGGCCGCATCGGCACCATCAATGACACGGTGATCATAGGACAGCGAAAGCGGCATCATGAGTGCCGGTTCAAAGGTTCCATTTTTATAGACCGGTTCCATGGAACTCTTGGAAACACCAAGGATGGAGGTTTCAGGCCAGTTGACAATCGGGGTGAATCCGGTGCCGGCGATTCCTCCCAGATTGGTCACAGTGATGCATCCGCCCTGCATATCAGAGGGTGACAGTTTTTTCGCACGGGCTTTTTTGGAAAACTCACTCAATTCACTGGAAATCGTGAACAGATTTTTCTGGTCGGCATTCCGGATCACAGGAACCACCAGGCCATTGGGGGTTTCGACCGCGACACCGATATTGCGGTAATGTTTCTGCACAATGGCCATGTTTTCCATATCCACCGCCGTATTGAACTGCGGATATTTTTGCAGAGCCATCGCCAGCACCTTGATCAGAATTCCGGTGATTGTTAAATTGGAGCCTTCGGCTTCCAGCATGGGTTTGAATTGTTTGCGCAATGCTTCAATCTGAGTGATGTTGGCTTTGTCAAACTGGGTCACATGCGGAATGGTATTCCAGGCAGTGGTCATGTTTCGGGCAGTGGCTTCCCGGATGTTGCTCATCTTGATCCGTTCCACCTTGCCGAATTTTGAAAAATCGGGAAGCGGCGGAGAACTCATGCCGGTTACAGAGGCGCCACGCCGTTTGGTGTGCAGTTCCCGTGAATAATGTTTCACATCCTCTTTGGAAATTCTTCCATGAGGCCCCGAACCGGGAACCTGAGCGATATCCACGCCAATTTCACGGGCAAATCTGCGGGTTCCCGGAGACGCGGGCACAACTTTTCCAGGACGGCTCACTGGCGATACGGTTGGTTTTTCCATGACCAGTGGTTCCCGTTGAGGCTGTTTTTCCGCCCTGGCTGATTGTGGTTGGGGTGTTTTGACAGGTTCTGTTTTGTCTGCTTCCCGGCTGATTTCAACCTCAGCCAGCAACTGTCCAGCCCGCACCTTGTCTCCAATGGCGACAAACAGTGATTTTACGGTTCCGTTCAAGGTGGAGGGAATTTCAAAAGTCGCCTTGTCTGATTCGGCTTCCACCACAGGGGTGTTCACATTGATTTTTTGCCCTGCCGAAATCAGAATCGATGTGATCTGAGCCTCGACAATGCTGTCCCCCAGATCCGGTGTTTTGAGTTGTTCCACCACAGGACCATCGTCTTTTTTCAGATTGTAGGCTGGTGTCGAAGGTGCCGCTTTACGGGATTCATCCTGAACGGGAGGTGTTGATGCCGACGCCGGAGCTTGCTTTGAAGCAACAGGTTTGGCAGGAGCAGACGATTCTGCGGCTTCAGCGGTTTCAAGCGTCATGAGGCTGGCACCAATTTCGATATGATCGCCGGTTTTCACCAATATTTTTACGATTTTGCCCGCAATATCGCAGGGCACTTCCACAGTTGCTTTGTCAGTTTCAATTTCAATAACAGGGTCATTCACCTGAAGTGTGTCACCGGGTGCGACCAATATATTGATCACATCTCCACCCTTGATGCCATCCCCCAGATCAGGCAGTTTGAATTCTTTAGCCATTGCAGCATTTCCTTTCAAAAAATAATGATGAATTGTAACTTTCAGTCACAAAGGCACAGAAGATTTGTATGGCTTCACCTCTGTACCTTTCATGTTCAAAGACGCGGTGTGTGTTCAATTTAAGCCAGTGACATGGGATCCCGTTTGTCAGAACGAATTTCCAGATCTTTAGCGGCTTGCTGAAGCACTTTTTTGTTCAGTTCACCTTTTCTGACCAGCGCGCCCAAGGCCGCATAAACCATGTGCCGGGCATCCACTTCAAAATGATCTCTCAGGGCTGTTCGTGTCTCACTCATGCCAAACCCGTCTGTTCCCAGTGAAATCATGGTTTGGGGGACCCATTTTTCGATCGAATCCGGCAGTGCTTTCATATAATCACTGGAAGCAACGACCACGGAGCCTGATTCATTTTTCAGAACTTGTGTCACATAGGGAATTTTTTCCGGTTCCAGCGGATTGAGCAGGTTCCAGCGGTCACAGTCCAGTCCGTCGCGTCTGAGTTCTCCATAGGAAGTCACACTCCACACATCCGCGGTGACTTTATATTTTTCCAGAATGGTTTGGGCTTCCAGAGCAGAATTGATGAGGCTTCCGCTACCAAACAAGTGGACATGAACCGCTCCGGGCTTCACTTTTTTAAGTTTGTAAATTCCCTTGAGAATGCCCTCTTCAACGCCTTCAGGCATTGCCGGATGCTCATAGTTTTCATTGCAAACCGTGAGGTAATAGAACACGTTCTGCTGTTCCACATACATTCTGCGCAGACCATCTTTGAGAATCACCGCGAGTTCATAGGAAAAGGATGGATCATAGGTGATCAGGTTGGGAATGGTGCTTGCCAGAACATGGCTGTGTCCATCCTGATGCTGAAGTCCTTCGCCGTTGAGGGTCGTCCGTCCGGAGGTGCCTCCGATCAGAAATCCGCGGCACATCAAATCCCCCGCGGCCCACGCCAGATCGCCCACACGCTGGAACCCGAACATGGAATAAAAGGTGTAAAACGGAATCATCGGAATTCCATTGGTCGCATAAGAACATCCTGCCGCGATGAAGGACGACATCGCACCGGCTTCATTGATGCCTTCTTCAAGAATCTGTCCATCGGTGGATTCCTTGTAATACAGCAACGTGTCTGAATCCACCGGGGAATACAATTGTCCTTTGGAGGCGTAAATTCCATAGGCGCGGAACAGGCTTTCCATGCCAAAGGTCCGTGCCTCATCAGGAACAATAGGCACAATATATTTGCCGATTTCCTTATCTTTCATGAGTTTGGTGAGCATTCTGACATAGACCATTGTGGTGGAAACCTCCCGCCCTTCAGAGCCTTTATGAAACTCTTCAAACACCTTGTCTTCAGGCAATTTCAGGGAAATGCACTGTGACATTCTCCGTGGCAGGGATCCACCGAGTTTTTCGCGTTGGGCACGCATATACTGCATTTCAGGACTGTCTTGCGGCGGCATATAAAAAGGCGCGTCCGCCACATCTTTGTCTGACAACGGAATGGAAAAACGGGTACGGAATTTTCTAAGTTCGGCTTCTGTCAGCTTTTTTTGCGAATGCGTGATGTTTTTGGCTTCCGCGCTTTCGCCCAAACCATAGCCTTTGACGGTTTTGGCCAGAATGACCGTTGGGCCATGGTGATATTCAGTCGCGGCCTGATAAGCGGCGAAAATTTTGTAGGGATCATGTCCGCCCCGATTGAGTTTCATCAGGTCCTCATCGGTCATGTGCGCCACCAATTTGGCCAGTTCAGGATATTTTCCAAAAAAATGTTCCCGCACATACGACGGTGGTTCCACCGAATATTTCTGATAATCCCCATCCACGGCTTCCATGGCTCGTTTTGCCAGAATTCCATGTTCATCACGGGCAAATAACTGATTCCATCTCCGGCCCCAGATCACCTTGAGGACATTCCAACCCGCGCCGCGAAAATGACCTTCCAGTTCCTGAATGATTTTTCCATTGCCCCGCACAGGCCCATCCAGTCGCTGAAGGTTGCAATTGACCACGAAAATCAGATTATCGAGTTTTTCACGTCCGGCCAGACCAATCGCGCCTAAAGATTCCGGTTCATCGCTTTCACCATCGCCCATGAAGCACCAGACTTTGCCGCCATTTTTAGGTTTGAGTCCGCGGTCTTCCAGATAGCGATTGAAGCGGGCGTGATAAATGGCCATCAACGGTCCCAGTCCCATGGACACTGTGGGGAATTGCCAGAAATCGCGCATCAATCGGGGATGCGGGTAAGAGGAAAGTCCGCCGCCGGGATGCAGTTCTTTTCTGAAATTATTCAATTGTTGCTCGGTAAGACGGCCTTCCAGAAAGGCGCGGGCGTAAATTCCGGGAGCTACGTGCCCCTGAAAGTAAATCGAATCGCCCCCATATTCCGGAGAACGGGCACGGAAAAAATGATTGAAGCCAACCTCATACAGGGTGGCACATGAAGCGAAGGAGGAAATGTGTCCCCCGACATCCGAGCCGTCACGCTGGGCACGAATCACCATGGCCATGGCATTCCAGCGAATATAACTGCGAATCATCCATTCCAGATTGACATTACCGGGATAAGCCGGTTCTTCTTCCGTCGGAATGGTGTTCATGTAGGGGGTGTGCGCTGAATACGTGAATCGCAATCCTTTTTGAAACGCATGATGCTGTAAAGACTGAATCAGAAATCTGGCCCGGCCTGTTCCTTCTTTTTCCAGAACATAATCCAGCGATTCCAGCCATTCAACCAATTCAAGTTCTTCCTCTTCGTTTCTCGTTTTATTTTCGGGAGCCATAGTGTGATCCTGTTCAAAAATTTTATTCATTAAACCAATTTTCTGTATCCAGATGTGGGACGCGGAAAATTTTATGTGATTCTGCCTGTAGGGGCGATTCGCGAATCGCCCCTACATCGTTTGTGAAAAAAACGTATGTTTCACCCCTACGTCATTTGTTAAAAATATGGATAGGCGATTCGCGAATCGCCCCTACATCGTTTGTGAAAAAAACGTATGTTTCACCCCTACGTCATTTGTTAAAAATATGGATAGCTTTTTTCAAGGCCGCGGCGGCGGCTTCCATGTGTCCTTCACTGAAACTGGGATGCGGATGGATGGTCAACGCGACATCTTCCAGGGTTGCGCCCATTTCAATCGCCAGGGTTGCTTCCGCAATCATTTCTGAGGCCTTGTAGGAAACAATGGTTGCGCCAAGGATTCGGTCATCAGCGGCGTCAGCCACATATTTCACATACCCCAGCGCTTCATTGGTGGTGAGTGAGCGGCCCAGTGCGGCGATCGGGAATTTTCCGACTTTTATGGGAATATCCCGGGCGAGGGCCTGTTCTTCCAGCAAGCCGGCGTTAGCCACTTCCGGTTTGGTATAAACCACGTCAGGAATAATCCGGAGGTCCTCTCTTGAGGCTTTTTCTCCGGAAATGATTTCAGCGGCAAGCACACCTTCGGCTGTAGCCTTGTGAGCCAGCATGGGGCCATTGATGACATCCCCAATCGCATACACATTCGGGAAAATGGTTTGAAGCTGGTCATTGACCGGAATTCTGCCTTTATCCAGTTGCAGTCCCAGAACCTCCAGATTGAGATTGTCAAAATTGGGTCGTCGCCCCACCGTGACGGCCAACAAATCGGCTTCGAGAATCAGGCTTTTTCCCTCTTTCTCACAAGTCAGCCTGATCCTCTTCCCGGAAGTGTCGCACGAAACAGCTTTGGTCGAAGTGAAAACATCGCCACCCATTTTTTTAAATTCCCTGGCAACCAATCCCGCGGATTCGGATTCGCAGGTGGGAAGAATTCGATCCAGCATTTCCACAATGGTAACTTTGGTGCCAAGTGCCGCATAGACCGTTCCCATTTCCATGCCAATGATTCCACCGCCCAGCATCACCATGGATTGTGGAATGGTCTTGAGCGAAAGAAGCCCGGTAGAATCCAGAATTTTTTGCTGATCTACGGGAAAAGGTGGCAGATTGAGGACTTTGGAGCCGGTTGCCAGAATAATGTTCTGACAGTCGATCCGCACCGGGGAAAGACTGTCAACTTCCACCTGATTGGGTCCCAGCAACTTTCCTGAGCCTTTGATGAGCTGAACCTTGTTGTTTTTTAGAAGTCCCTGAATTCCCTGCACCAGTTGTTTCACGATCCCGTCTTTCCAGCCAATGGTTTCTGCCCAGTTGATGGTAGGCTCCGCCACATGAATTCCCAGCACAGGCGCTTCTTTTTTCATGTGCGTAAAACTGGCTGACGCATGAAGCAGTGCTTTGGAAGGAATACACCCGACATTCAGACAGGTGCCGCCGACATGTTCTTTTTCAATCAGCACGGTTTCGATACCAAGCTGTCCCAATCGAATGGCCGCGGCGTATCCACCCGGACCACCGCCAATGACTACTGTATTTGTTTGAATCTGTTCCATGAGATGTCCTGAATTGAATAACAAAAACATAATTGCTTGAACACTTTCTTACATCCGTAACTGGAAACATTGTAATTGTAAAGGATGAGAAATGAGGAATTTTTGAAAAGATGGGCGTTTGATTCTTGCTTGCGGCATAAGTTCGCCAATATTCAATCATGTGAGCGTTCCATTTCTTGCTTCAGCATTTGTTTTACGTTATAAACCGAAAAAGTACTCACCATTCTTCATTCCTTATCTGGCTGATGACCACCTCAATAAATATCCGGTCCCTGTGACCTTCACCGGACTGGTGCTGGTGTCTCATGAATGGGAACTGGTTTACCGGGGAGCTGTAAGTTGATGATCATGAAAAAAACATTCAGGTTATCCGATTATCGCCTTGTCCATATCGGGATTCTTCTTCTCTGTATGATTCCAGCGCAATTCGTGCTTGATTCCAACACGATGATTCCGGTGGCAATGGCACAGGAAATTCAGGAAGAAGAGGCGCTGGATGGATTTGACAGCTCAGAGGCCCCGGATGAAGAAGATGCCGCCTTGTCAGGCTTTGGGGATGAAACACCACCCGCAGAAACCTCAAAAGTCAGATCACTGGACGATGTTCCCCTTGAGGAAATGATTCCCACTGAAACACACAAGCAACCCCTTGAAATACTCATGGAACGGTTGCAACCCGAACAACCCCGTGAAACTCCGCAACCTGTCTGGCTGATTTACAAGACAATCCGGGAACAAGGCGTGTTGCATGGTACCTATGGTTTTAACAGCAGTTACAACCATGCCTATCCTGAACCTGAAGATCCTGACCTGCCGGACTACAGCCGCTTATCAAAACTGAAATTTTATTTGCAACTGGATTGGAAAATGGATCTGGAAACAGGCTGGAAAGCCAAGGTCAGCGCAAAGGCTTCTCACGATCTGTTTTACAGTTTGCAGGATCGAAGCCGGTTTTCGGAAGAAGTCTTGAGAGAGCATGAAACTGAAGCAGAACTCCGCGAAGTGTATATTCAATCCAACCTGCCCTTCAGCGTGGATCTCAAGTTTGGACGTCAGATACTGGTCTGGGGAAAATCTGATTATCTGCGGGTCACGGATATTCTGAATCCTTTGGATAACCGGGAACCCGGAATGGTTGATATCGATGATCTCCGTCTGCCGGTCACGATGACCCGTCTGGATGTTTATGCCGGAAACGTGAATTTGCAGGGCGTGCTCATTCATGAAATCCGCTTTGACAAAATTCCGCCTTATGGCAGTGAGTTTTATCCACTGGAGGGGCCGTTGCCTCCTGAAAAGATGCCAAAAAGTGACGACCGGAAAAACTGGGAATATGGACTGGCCCTCAATTTTCAATTCGGCTCTTTTGACGGTTCCCTGTATTGGGCTGATGTGTTCAACGACACCTTTCATCTGGTGGTTCGCCAGTATCAGATGCTACCTACAGGCGAAGTGATCCCTGTCCTGATGGAACGCCAGCACAGTCGGTTGCTCATGAGAGGCACCGCCTGGAACCGGGTTATCGGAGACTGGAGTTTGAAGGCTGAAATGGCAGTGCTGGACGGGTTACGTTATTTTGCTACCCCGGAGACACTATGGCAACGGGAGGATCTGCTGGGATCAATAGAATATGCCGGCCTCACGGACACGACGATGACGTTTGAAATCCTGCGTCAGCAATTAAACAATTTTGATCAACGCCTCAACAATGCGGTGGATGGGGTGCTGGACGAAAATTTTACGGAAGTTGTCAGTTATCGTCGAAATTTCCGGAGAAATACATTGCGTCTTGTTTTGCTTGGAATGATCTTTGGGAAAGAAGGTGAAAATGGCAGTTTTTCACGTTTGTCTCTGGAATATCAGGTTGATGACCATTTCTCAATCCAGGTCGGTGGCGTCGGCTATGAAGGTGGCACAGAACAGAATGTTGTGACTGAAAAATATAAAAACAATGATCGGATTTTTTTGAATGGTAAATACGCCTTCTGACAAAACACGACTGTGAAATGACAACTTTAAGGGAGTGGAACACATGATTCGCCAAATTTTGTTAATGACATGCGCCTGCCTTGGTTTGTGGCTAATCGCGGGCTGTGGAAATGTGGACAACACCGGTGTCAGGAATGGTCATATTTCGTTGAAAAACACGGCTCGTGCCTATCGTCTGACGGGAACATGGTTGTTGCATTCGGGGAATGAAGCCCGGGTGATTCCTGACTGGAATGATGGGAAATGGCGTTCGTGGCAGGTCCCTGATGGTCAGATCACCCTGACTCTGGATGAAACAGAAAAATACAATTCCTGGCTGGGCCTTGAATTTGAAATCAGTCCCGAGTTTGAGGGGCATCCCATGAGTCTGCTGATTCCCGTCAATGGAAATTACACCGTCATCCTGAACGGACAGCGCCTCCATGAATACCGGGAACTGGGCGAAATTGTGCAGACAGGTCCCACCCAGTTTCATTTTGATGCCAGAGATCTGCGACCGGGAAAAAACAGGCTCCTGCTGGAAGGCACCCGTCTGATTGGCGTGAGTGGCCCCAGTCCGGAAATATTTCTGGGTTTGACCGATGTGGTGAACACGAGATATATCTTTCGCTGGGCCTGGAATGCCATTCTGACCGGCGTGTTTGTCTTTCTGGCGTTTTATCACTGGCAGATGTTTTTTAAACGACGCACAGCCATTGCCTATTTCTGGTTTGGCTGTGTGTTGCTGTCAAACGCGATGTGGGTGCTGTTCAACCCCTATCTCGCGTTTTCTATTTTTCCGGAAAACACATGGGTCTGGCTTATATGGTGGTTCACCATTCCATTGACCATGCTGTCCTATCTGCCCTATTTTCATTACACTTTTGATTATCCTGTGACACGCTGGACCAAAATGCTGGTGGGCATTATTGCGGCATGGGCATTGATTCCCGCATCCGATTTGATTTTTAACGACTGGACCAAATGGACCTTCAAAATCGGATTGCCTGTTATTGGCCCTGTCTCTCTTCTTTTTTATATTTATACCGGAGTGTTGCTCACACGGGCTATTCGGGAAAAACAGGTCGGTGCTTCATTGATGTCGTTGGGTATGTTTGTCGTCATTGCCAGTTCAGTCAATGATCAGTTGATGAACATGAATGTCTATCAGGCTCCCTTGTTGCTTGGTGAAGGAACCCTGTTTTTCATGATCTGTCTGACCATTGCCCAGGCCAACCGTTTTGCCGCAGTGCATGAAGCACTGGATCGATCGCACAAAATTATTGAAGACTACAGTCGAACTCTCGAACAAAAAGTGGATGAACGCACCCGCCAGTTGCGTCAGAAAACGACAGACATTCAGAGCATGTTACAGAATATGGATCAGGGCATACTGACTGTGACCGAAGAAATGCTGATTCATCCCGAATATTCCCGCTATCTGGAAGAAATTTTTGAAACAAACCACGTGGCTGGCAGGGACGTCATGGAATTCATGTTTGACCGCACCGATCTGGGAGTCGATGCGCGGTACAGCATCGAGACCGCCATTGGTGCCTGTGTCGGTGAACACATGGCAAATTTCATCATCAACTCTCACATTTTCCCGCTTGAAATGGTTTATATTCTGCCGGAAGGGCGCAATAAATATCTTGAGTTGTCCTGGGGGCCTATTTGTGATGAAGATGAGTTTATTGAAAAAATTCTCATTTGCGTCAGGGATATGACAGAAATCAGGAAACTGCGGGAACAAGCCGGACAACAAAAAAGAGATCTGGAAATCATTTCTCATATATTGGGCGTTTCTCAGGAAAAGATTTTTGAGTTCTTTACCAGTGCCCATGAATTTCTCGAAGAAAACCGGAAACTGCTCACTCAAACCGCTCACAAGGATGGCGAAGTGCTGGATTTATTATTCAGGAATATGCACACCATCAAAGGCAATGCCCGAACCTATGCCCTGCTGTTCATCACGAATGTGGTTCATGAGGCCGAACAGACGTATGATGAACTGCGACGGAATCCCGATTCAGTCTGGAATCCGGAACAATTACTGGCACAACTGGCAGAGGTTCGCCGAATCATTGAAGACTATGAACAGATCAACATCAAAAAACTGGGCCGGAAAGGTCCGGGTCGCCGTGGTGACGCGGAACGATTTTTCATGGTGGAAAAGGAAAAAATCAAACAAGCACTGCTCACTATTCAACAGACAGACCATGACGACCTGATCGCGCTTCAAGCCCTGGTGCATGAGCTTAACAACACACTTTCGCTGATCGGCATGACCACTGTCCGGGATGCGCTTTCCGGCGTCTTGGACTCGTTGCCGTCGCTGGCACAGGAATTGGGAAAACAGCCGCCTGCTATCCATATTCAATCAGAGGGTGTTTATATCAAAAACCAGATTACAGGATTGCTGCGTAATGTGTTCATGCACATCTTCAGAAACTCCCTGGATCACGGAATTGAATCTCCTGATTCACGAAAGGCAAACAGTAAATCCGCTCAGGGCAATATCTCGTTGCAATGTTCTGTAGAGGGTGACCTGCTGGTTTTCAGGTATCAGGATGACGGGGCCGGCCTGAACATCAAACGATTGCGTGAAAAAGGGATTGAGAAACAGAGTTTACCACCTGATGGCGGAACCCGTCAGGCTGTGGCTGAACTTATTTTTCATTCAGGCTTGTCCACTGCTGAAAAGGTCTCTGAAATTTCAGGCCGTGGGGTAGGAATGGATGCCGTAAAAAATTTCATTGAACGTGAACAGGGAACCGTCAAGATTGAATTCACCGGACAAACAGAAGGGGCTTATCAAACCTTTGCGTTTGTGCTGACCTTTCCTGCAAAATTCGCGGTGAAAATTGACGGATAATGCATGGATGAACAGGATCAATGCTATGGAAATACTGGTTATCGAATGTGTGAAGCTTGTATTTGGTTTGATCGGTCTGATCCTGTTGACAGTGGTTTTGCTGCCATTGCTGAAAGCTTTGAAAAACAGTCTTCATGAAGAAGTATTACAGGATCATCATGAAATGCCTGTCATCCACGAAGAAACAGAACTGGAAATTCCGATTAAAGATACGAAGCAGAAAATAGAGGAAGGCTTAAGACACGCAAGGACGGTTCCCTGGAAAACAGCCCGAATTATTCAGTCCTGGATCAGGGAATCTTGAATCAACAAAGAAGGCCTATTCCAGGAACTGGTAATTGGTTCGATCCTGATGGCGACTCATGGAGTAATCTTCTTTGGCTTTGAAAATTTTATCCACCAGTTGAATGTATCGTTTAATACGGGGAGCACTTTCAGGAACGATCTCTGAAGAATGCTCCTGATAGTGTTTGATCATCATGGAAATGGATGATTTTGCTGAAGCATATTCTTCCAGATAGACGGAAAGCGCAACCACTCTGAAACAGCAACGGAAAAACTGCTCGCCCATCGCTGTGGGCAGAATTTTGCGGTAAGCCCCCAAAGCGATTCCCAGAAATTCCTGTTCACGATCCATGGATTTCTCAATCTTTGCCAACACCGCGGCTTTCAGCGCGTATTCGCCCAATTTGTGAAGTTCATTGCCAAATTTGTCTGAATCATAACTGTACAGCAGTTCGGATGTACGCATCGCAAGCTGATAGGCCAGCACAGCGTTTTCTGTCGTTCGCTTGACCGTGTTCATTGTTTTGGAAAGTCCTCCCAGCATGTCTTTCATGGGTTCCATCTGGATCGTGAACCGTTCCTTCAAGGCGGGATCTTCCAAAAGTTCATTAGTAGGATTCTGTGAATGTCGAAAGTAATTCAGAACATTGCTGGCAAACAGTGTTTCCGGGCAGATATGAATTTCAAGGGCAGTAAAGTTACAGTAATCATTGCCTTCTGTCGGACCGATGTATTCAGGTACCAGGAAAAAATTAGGGGCCATGACCTGACTGTTGGGTTTGAGCGCGTAACTTCTGAATTTTGTGTGGTTGTCACTCATGAATGAACTGAGTTGAATCGGGATGAGCGCAGAGTTGGATTCTTTGATTGCCGCTTTTTTCTGGTTTTCCGCAGACTGATCGAAATATTGTTCTGATTCAAAACAGGCTTCAACTGTAAATGTTCCATCTTTTGTTTTGAAGGGAATGGCCGCGACAATTCCATGAATTCCATGTTCCAGTAAATGGTTATCTCCCTTGATGAGCGCGGGAATACCTGCCTGAAAGATAAATCCTTCTTCAGCCAGTTCTCTACGGGCTTCCCCGGAAATCATGTTGGTCAATTCGCCGACGGCATCAGCGACATCATCGTTGAGCGCCTCATAGGATTCGCCCAGCATGTTGTTCACAATCGAAACAATACAGCTTTCCGTAAAACTGATGCTGATACTGCCTCTGGTACCACCAGTCAGGGGAATGATAGCCGAAATCACTCCATGAGTAGATTGATCTTCTTTCTTGTAAGGTTTTCCGGGCTTGGCATCTGTCATGGCCATCGTCTGGAGAACTTTCATTGTTGAAGCCAAAAATGGATTGATATATTCTACTCGCATTAGAATGTTTCCTTTGCAGTCTGGTCAGAAAATTTTAACAAAGAATGACTTGTGAGAAAAAACAGTTTCACTTATTTTTATTCCGGTTTTCTTGGAAAAACATCAAATTTCCGATTTAATATCTGATATGTTTAGATAAAATAGTATATGACACAGGATTACCGACTGTGTCTAAAGAATTAATCACAGATTCAAGATAAACTGTCAAATATTATTTAGCTTCAAAAGGAGTGCTGGAATATTTGATTTTTACAGAGTATAAGCTGTCATTCTATGGATTAAGAATCATGCGCATTTTACTGGTAAGTTGCAGTTGCTTTCTGGGTATTTCCGGAATACTGCTCAGATCCCCCGAAATCTTCCCCTGGAAGGCGGTGGTGAGTGGTCTTGAAATCACCCACAACTGGGGCGGAATGCTGTTTTTAGTCATTTTCCCCATGTATTCATTGGATCATCTCCGGATTCATCAAAAACGGCTCAAAGCCATTTCATTGGTTTCAGTTTCAGGGTTTGCACAGTTGTTTTCCGGGCTTGGTCTGATAATTTCAGGAATCGCCGTTTTTTTATATGGAACAGATCCGCAAAGTTTTTCGACACAATCGCATTATCTTCTGACCTATCTCCTTGTTGTCAGCATGATGATGCATTATATAATCAAGAAATAAATCCCAATTGATCTAAGAAAAGTAGCCCTTATGAGTAAAAAAGAGTTGTTTGTTGAAATCATGGACACCACCCTGAGAGATGGAGAGCAGACCCAGGGTGTATCGTATACCCCCGCTGAAAAATCCAATATTGCCAAAGTCATCCTGAAATCATTGAAAGCTGATCGTATCGAAATTGCGTCCGCCAGAATTTCTGATGGCGAAAAAGAAGCGGTCAAACATGTCACCCAGTGGGCTAAAACTGAAAATCTGCTGGAAAAAGTTGAGGTGCTAGGCTTTGTCGATCATAAACTCAGTGTGGACTGGATCACTGAAGCCGGAGGAAAAACCATCAATCTGCTCACAAAAGGCAGCAAGAAGCATTGTGTCCACCAACTCAAAAAAACTCTGGAAGAACACATATCCGCCATCAAGCAAACCATTCAGTATGCGCACCAGCAGGGATTGACTGTGAATGTCTATCTTGAAGACTGGTCCAATGGTTACCGTGATAATCCGGAATATGTCTATGAGTATATGGAATCACTGAAGGATTCAGGCATTACCAGGTTCATGCTGCCCGACACATTGGGGGTGATGGCACCTTATGAAGTTTATGACAGCATCCATGACATGGTGACCCGTTTTCCATGGGCTCATTTTGATTTTCATCCACACAATGACTATGGTCTGGCAACCGCCAATGTCCTGTTTGCCGTGAAAGCCGGTGCCAGAAGTGTCCATTGCACGATGAACTGTCTGGGCGAACGCGCGGGAAACGCGTCGCTGGCTGAAGTAGTCGTTGTGTTGAGAGACAAGCTCAATGCTCAATTGTCGGTTGATGAAACAACCTTGACAGCTCTCAGCGAAATGATTGAGAATTTTTCTGGAAAACGGATTGCGTCCAATGCGCCAATTGTCGGGGAAGACGTTTTTACTCAAACCAGCGGAATTCATGCTGACGGTGACAAAAAAGCCAATCTTTATCATAATCCCATCACACCGGAACGTTTTGGTCGGCAACGGACCTATGCTCTGGGGAAAATGAGTGGAAAGGCTTCTCTGCAGAAAAATCTGGATCAGCTCGGACTGCAATTGTCTGAAGAAAACTTTGACAAGGTTCTGCGAAGAATTGTCTCTCTTGGTGACTCTAAAAAGGTCATCACTGTAGCCGATCTACCCTTTATCATTACAGATGTTCTGGAAAGTAGCGAACAGGATCGTATCCAACTGTTGAACAGTTCCATCACCAGTGGACACAATCTCAAAGCGATTGCGACGATACATCTGGAAATGGATGGACATTCTTATCTGGAAACCGGCTCTGGAAATGGCGGATATGACGCTTTCATGTCTGCCGTAAAGAAAGTTCTGTCAAAAGAGAAAATCAAGTGCCCTGAATTGATAGATTATGAAGTACGTATTCCCAAAGGGGGGAAAACCGACGCGCTCACAGAAGCCACCGTCACCTGGAAAGCGGAGGATCTCCGATTTAAAACAGTTGGCGTTGATTCTGACCAGGTCGCGGCCGCAGTGAATGCTACAATGAAAATGCTCAATCTGGAACTCATGCGTCAATCGTCTTTGAACACTCTTGCATCCAAAAACTGAAAACAAGGATTATTATGGCATTGGAAGGAAAAACAAAACGACTGATTCCCGGTTCTGAACCCGGAACCCTGATCATGGTCACCAAGGATGAACTCACAGGTGGTGATGCCGCGAAAAAGGCCACCATCACAGGCATCGCAACTCACAAAACAACCCAGACCGCAAATGTATTTTCTTTACTGACCCGGCATAACATTCCAACGGCCTTTATCAGGAAGGAAAGCGAAACATCGCTGTTATGTCAGGACTGCGATATGCTCCCACTGGAACTGGTCATGCGTCGATACGCCTGGGGCAGTTTTCTGAAACGGGAACCCCAATATCAGAGAAGCGAACCATATCGCTTTGATGAGATAAAGTGTGAATTCTTTCACAAATGGGCCGTGGTCATGTCGCCACTCACACCGGCCCCCATACAGATGGAAGAAAATGAAGCCAGAGCGAAATACTTGAAAGATGGAGTCTGGGCTGAAGGTGTTTATACCGATCCTTATCTGCGTATTCAAGGCAAGGACTGGTTTCTGCACTCGGCCAAATTGCCTGTAGAACAGACGAATACATTGATGCAAACCACACCGGTCTGTACCGCAGAGGAATTGTCCTTCATTGTCAACAAACTCATGCTTCCCTGTTTCCAGGTTTTGGAAAACGCCTGGAAAACCGTGGTAACAGCACATGGCCCGGTGGTGCTGTGTGACATCAAAATCGAGGTTGGCCGCAAAAAAACAGATGGCCAATTGGTGATTGCGGATGTCATTGACAACGACAGTTGGCGGATTTGGCCCGGAGGTGATCCCAAACGACAACTGGATAAACAGAATTTCAGAGATGGGCATCCTCTGAGAATGGTTTCTGATAACTATGCCCTTGTTGCGGAGTTGACCAGTGCGTTCCTCAAATAACAAAGCGCCTGGCAAAGGCGTAAAAACAGCCCCGGAGTATGACCTTCAATACACCGCTTTTCTGTTATTAACAGGAAATCCTTCAGGATTTCATCACTTGATGATGACTGAACTGGTGTTGCGACAATTTCCTGAAATTAAACGGATTGTCCTGATTCTGTCCAACGGAAAACATCCCGATCCGACAAAAACAGGGCCGATTACCGACAAAAATATCCGACTGGAAATTCTACAGAATCTGATCCGGGAGTTCAATGATCCCCAAAACAGTTGCGTGGCGCAGATTGCTGAAAAAAATGGTTATGCCCTTCAAGTGAATGCTAAAATACTGGAGATTTCCACCATAGAATTTGATCAGGATCTGATATTTCGGATTATTGACCATCTGGGTTACATCCGGCAGCAGGCGACGCTGGCGTCTCGCATGCATCCCATCAAAATGATTATCGGTGCGGATCTGATTCACAGAATGAACAATCCGCAGATTTTTACAGACGCCGATCTCGGTGAATTTAAAAAATCCTGTGAGTTTTTAGTCATTCCCCGGGAAGATTATGCGATTAACGACGAGATAGAAGCCGTACAGCAAAACCGTAAAGTAGAACTGAAGTTTCAGCTTCTGCAATTGGAAATTCTGCCACCGGAACTTTCTGTTTTTTTACAGCTTTCATCCACTCAAATCAGAAAAAATGTTCAGGCTGGACATGACATGTTTTACCTGGTTTCTGAATCAGGCGCCAAGCTTGTCAAATCTTATGGTCTGTATACGTCTCAATCCAATGTGGTTCTCAATGAATGGGAAGTCAGTTGCTGGAACATGCAGAAAGTATTGGCCCAATTCTGCCTTCAGGTCAAACAAACCCTTGATCAGCGTGCTCAGGACAATCTCGAACATCTCCTTGCGTTTGTGGAAACATCCTCAGGAGGCAACCTGTCCGCAGCGTTTTCGGCAATTCCGGGAGCGTCAGTGCATCTGAGTGAAAGCGTGGTGGCTTATAGTCCGCAGGCCAAACAAAGATTGCTCAAAAAAACCTCCATGGAATTTCCGGCAGTATCAGAAGAAATGGCCCAGACACTGGCAAAAGCGCTCAAACGGCAGAGCAACGCGAATATTGTTGTCGTGGAAACAGGCATGGCAAGTCCACCTGACAACAGGCATCACAGTCCTAAAAATGGCGAATGCTATTTGTGTGTGATTGTGGGACGGCGAATGTCCCACCGAAGAATCCTTGGGTCGGTATTTTTAAGCAAACGGGAGCATCAATTGGTGTTTGCGATCCAGGCCTTGAATTTTCTGCTGGAGTTATTGCGAGAACCGGAAACCATGCAAATGTCAGGTCTTGAATAATTTGATGCGGCATTCAGCGCATCCGACCTGTTCAATATTTCCTTCAAAGGTATGGTATCCTTCCCCTCGGGACTGCTCAAAAACAGCCTTGCATAGTGAAAGATCCTCTTCATGAAGGCTTCCCAGCATTTCATAGTCACGATGCTGGGAAGGATCCAGAATATGAATCATGGGTTCCGGGGTGTTATTCCACTGGATCAGTTGAAGTTGATCCGGATCCAGTCTGTTGCTTTTGATTCTCATAAATTTCCCACCAGCATCAATCACCTCCTGGGTAAAATGACGGGGGACGGCCATCAGATGGAAGGTTTCCTTGTTTTCCATAGTTGTCATCAATCCATTGTGTAGTTCAATTCCATCAATATTTCCATATTATGAACATCACGGGGAAATATTGGAAGTTTTTGAATAAAAACTGACGAAGGCAATTCGCCAATGATTGAGCGAATCATATCATTTTCATGATTGACATGCTTCTGATGGTTCAGCAATAAACGTTCCAGAGCCTGTCCCAGTTCATGGGGAATTTCAGCACTGGATGAAAAATTAAATTCAGGTGTGCACTTGTTGATCAAAAGTCCCTTGAAGGGCAGATGAAACTCCAACAATTTTCGGGTGAGAGAAAAAGATTCAATGAGTTGTTGTTTTTCAGGACTTGAAACGGCCAGAAATGCGGTTTCATTGCTGGCCAATAAGTCAGAAACCTGCTCGGCTTCATCGCGGATGGCCTCATACATTCCCTGAAAATTCCCCAGAAAATCTGATAAATCACTCAGAAAATGAGATCCTGTCAATTTTTCAAAAAGTTTCAGCGCCAGGTTTCCCCCTTTGCCAGCCAGAGAGCGTCCAATCTGTTCTTTCTGTCCTTCCAGAAAATATTTCAAAACAGACTGCCCAAAGAATTCCTTCAGTTTGAGCGGTGCGCTGATAAAATCCAGAGCATGCTGTGACGGGGGGGTATCCAGAATGATCAGATCATATTCATTTTTCAGATGGAGCGCATACAATCCTTCCATCGCGCCATATTCCTGTCCGCCACCCATACTATGACTCAACTGCTGATAGATATGATTGTTCAGGATGTTTCTTACCTGCTGCTCAGATGTTGCGTTCCTTACCACCAGATTACGAATGGTATCACGAACATCCAGCATCATGGCCCACATTTCACCCTGAACACCGCTCGTCAATGGAACTTTTTTTGGTTCATTGGTGATGGAACCGATTCCCAGACTATCGGCCAAACGTTTTGCGGGGTCAATGGTCAGGACAATCACCTTGAGTCCCATTTCAGCGGCCCGGATTCCCAGAGCCGCACTGATGGTTGTTTTTCCCACACCACCACAACCGCAGTTGATGACAATTTTATGATTTTTCAATGTTTGATTCAGTAATTCTGACACAACGACTCCTTTCTATCGGCTCATCCAGTAATTCAACAACCTTGTTTCCATCAAATGAAAAAATTCAGGATTGCTGGTCCCACCATAAATTATGGGTAAGGTATAAATAGGTCCGTTGCAATTTTGTTGCAGATAGGCCTGATATTCCTGGGACATATCAAAACGGCTCTTGAAAAAGTCCACCATATCCCGTGCTTGTGGTGGCAATGATTGACGGTGCTGTTCAAAAAGAGTCTCGACAGATGGAGGAAATGTTTTTTCAGGGATTTTATTCAAAAACAAGGGCCCCAGCGCAATATTCATGGATTCTGAAAGGGTTCTTGCGAATTCCAGCGTTTCCTGAATGACCATAAACTCCGGTAACGCTGACAATACCATACAGCTTTTTGAGTGATCAGAAAACAACTCATCCATTTTGGCTGTCTCATGCGCCACAATACCTTTCATGAAAATTTCACGAACAACTTTGGAAATATTCAGCATGGTTAAGGCATGTCCTGTTGCGGGCATATCCACAATCACATGGTCCCACTTTTGTGAAAACCACAGTGTCTTCTGTTTGCATTCCCAATAAACTTTTCCCAGCAAGACAAGCTCATTCAAGGCTGGAGCGGCCCTGCGCAAAACACTCAACCCACTGGCGCCTTCAAACAGCATATCATACAGCTTTTCGCTCCTGAGCTTGAGCATGACATATTCCTTGATCGCGGAGTTGGGCGTGATTGAAATTCGGGATACTCTGGGATGGGTTGACAGATAAGCTTCCTCCCAGGGTTCTTCCGAGACCCGGTTGATATGGCACAGCAAAACATTTTTTCCCTGGCTTGCCGCCATTTGAGCCAGAAACACAGCCAGTGTGGTTTTTCCAACACCGCCTTTTCCAGAAACCATGATCAATTGCCGGGAAAACAGGCTGTTCAGATCACCAATAAATGAAACAGGTTTGGACATAATAGCCTCAAGTTTTTTGACAAACTGCCGATTACAAATTAAAGAGTCTCTAACAGATAGAGATTGGGCTACGAAGTTATTCCTTAACGTGTTCATTTCAAAATGGGAATATGAAAATACAGACATTTTTGATTATTTTTTCAACAATCATCTTCAGCAGTTGTGCTGAACTGCAAAGATTGACGCAACCGTTTGTCCCTAAAAAAGTGGAAATGGCCTGTGCTTCAGTACTAGTGGATGATGCTTTTCAGCTTTATAATGAAGCCAAGGCAAACCTCGCCATTTTTTATGAACGGCGTGATGCCAATCTGCTGTATGAAGCATATTATCTCTCCTATGATTCTGTCATCACAGCAAAATCTGTCAGGACTTGTGAAGATAAAGCCATGTCACATTTCCTTGCATGGAAGAATTTATATGACATGAATAAAAATCTGCGAAAAGTGATCAGGGCCAATCTGCCAGATGATGATCGTGGAAATTTAATTGCAATTTACAAAGAACAGTACAATAAACTGATGACAACAGACATTCAGTAACCTGTTCAACGCTACATCTATCATTGTTTATGGCATTCCCCCGTCAAAGTCTTTATCACTCCATCCATGTTTTTCCTCATTCCGGAAATGAGGATTCATGATTATCAGAGGATTTTTCACCTGGTGGCTGATCATTTTTTCTTTTGTTTCATGGGCTAATTCTCTTGATCAGGAAATTTCACGCTACATCACCCGGGGCAGTGTTCTGGTTGCCAATGATGAAAAAACTATTTATTCCTTCCAGAAAGGCTCCTCAGAGCAAGTTCCGGCATCCATTCTCAAAATTGCGACCTCATTGGCCGCACTGCACTTTCTGGGACCTGATTACCATTTTAAAACGGAATTTTACCTGCGCTCTGACGGAGATGTGTTGGTCCGGGGATATGGGGATCCGTTTCTTGTTTCAGAACAATGGATAGAGATTGTTACGCAATTACAAAACACGCCCGAATTCCCACAAATCATCCGGAATATTCTGCTGGATGCCAGTTCCTTCAGTCCAGATATCCACATAGATGGTGTGGAACAATCTTTGAATCCATATGATGCGAAAAACGGCGCGCTTGTCACCAACTTCAACACCATCAATGTCATCAAGCGTAACGATGGCAGTGTTATTTCTGCTGAAAAACAAACACCGCTCACGCCACTGGCCCGAAAACTCGCCGCACCGATGCCTTACGGTTCCGACCGCATCAATATTTCCCCAACACCAGAGCATATTCTTCCTTACCTGGGAGAACTGTTTAAAGCTTTCCTGGAGCAGGCAAATTATCGTGTGACCGGTATTATTCGGGAAGATCGTGTGAAACCTGAAGACAGACTTATCCTGACATTTTATAATCCCAATCCTCTGACACAAACGCTGAAGGGAATGCTGCACTATTCCAATAACTTTACCGCAAATCAACTGATGCTGACCGTTGGCATGAGGCAAAAGGGGGAACCTGCGACACTTGAAAAAGGCATGAGTGCGTTGAACACCTATTTTCATGATTATCTTTCAGCACAAAATCCTCAATTTGTCGAAGCTTCCGGCATTTCACGAAAGAATCTGGTCGATCCCCGCTGGATGATCACGGTTTTAAAAGCATTCCGTCCGCATATGACGTTGCTTTCCTTAAAAAAAGGAATCTATCTGAAAACAGGAACACTCAAGGGGGTTTATTCCCTGGCGGGTTATTTACCTTTCCAGAAGGATTATATCTATTTTGTGATCATCCTCAATCAATCACAAAATAATCGAAACCAGATCCTTGATTTATTGATCAGGAATTTCAGCGAAAATCGAACTTTTCAATGAGATGTTGAACTTGTAACTCACGCCCATAACAGGCTATAGAATTCCGAATTTGAAACAACTACTCCCGGATTTGTATTCCAAACTCTGTGGACGTACCCTGTGAAAATCCATTTATCCACAATTTTATTCCTCACATAAGGACTCAGATGTTTGAATCATACGCATGGTTGGCGTTGGGAATCGCAGGCACTGTCGGTATGGTTGCCAGCCTCATTCGGATTATCATTATTCTTCGTGTTTCCAGTTTGCTTCAAAAACTCGACTCGCCGGAAGCCGCACTGAAAGAACTGGAGAAATTAACACCACAAGCATTGAGAGACAAAGAGCCCTCTCCCTCTGAAAAAGCCCGCAAAGAACATAAAATTCAGCAAATTCGCCAGCAGGAAAAACAGATTTCAGAAGAACTTGAAAAACGGGAACAGGAGCGGAAACAAAAGCAAGTCCTGACCAAAGAAATCATTGAAGAAAAACTGGAAGAACCCGCACCCGTGAATTTCATGGAACGACTGCGGCGAGGCATTGGCAAAACCCGGGACAGTTTCATGCAGGGGTTGGGAAATATTGTTCTTGGTAAAAAGGAAATTGATGATGATGTGCTGGACGAACTTGAAGAAGTCCTGATCAGCGCGGACATTGGCCCGGAAACAACCTATAGAATTCTGAAAGCCATTACCCAAAAAGTAGAACGAAAGGAATTACAGTCGCCAGATTCATTGAAAGACAGCATCAAGGAGGAAATATTCAAAATCATGAGCAAGACTTATCCCGGGAAAGATGCCTCATCGCTGAAACCCAAGGTTTATCTGTTCGTCGGTGTCAATGGTGTTGGCAAAACCACCACGATCGGTAAACTTGCCTCCCAATATCAGAAGCAGGGAAAAAAAGTGTTGCTTGGAGCCGGGGATACGTTTAGAGCCGCGGCCATTGAACAACTGACGGAATGGAGCAAGCGTTCCCAATGTGATATTATTGCGAAATCGGCAGGCAGTGATCCTTCCTCAGTCATGTTCGAATCTGTTGAAAAGGCCGTGAAGGAAAACTATGACGTGGTTATTTGCGACACAGCAGGCCGACTGCATACCAAGCAAAACTTGATGGAAGAACTAAAAAAAATGATCCGGGTGATCAAAAAAGTGATCCCGGACGCGCCCCACGAAGTTCTGCTGGTACTCGATGCGACGACAGGACAGAACGCCATTTTCCAAACCCGCGAATTTCGGGAAGTGGCGCCACTGACCGGTCTGGTTGTCACCAAACTTGATGGCACAGCCAAAGGCGGCGTGGTGATTGGCATCGTTAATGAATTTGATGTTCCGGTTCGTTATATCGGTGTCGGCGAAAGCATTGAAGATTTAAGAGAATTTGATCCGCAGGCCTTCACAGAATCACTGTTCTCCTGAGATGCTGCAATCTGCTTTTAATTCCCTGTTGAACGACAAATTATTCTTGCAGCGTTACAAAGTCGTGAGTCTCTCAAAGGAATGTTGAAATGATACTCATTAAAATGTTGGCGCCTCACACAAATGGTTTACTTATTGCTTTTCGGGATTTCAGGGAGCACCATTAATGGTATTTAAACGTGAAGGTTAAAATACCGTTAATTTATTTTACGAATATTGTCAGAAAAATTTACTTTTCTAAATTATTTTTTTGATATATGGTTACAACAGTTCAAAAAACTATACTTTTTATTAATTCTTTTTAAGAGGTTCTATGAAACGAAAAATGTTGAGTACACAAGTAGTTGCAGCAGCTTTGATTGGTATGATTTCAGCACCCGTATTACATGCGGCTGATGAAGCCTTCAATGCTTCAATCAGAATTGTTGCAGCCTTGGCCATTTCTGAAACCAGTGCATTGACATTCCCTCAAACCGAAGCGTCTACCAGCACACAACAAGTGGCTATTGGTCCAAATGATTCAGGCGCGGCATCTTTTAACATCACGGGAGAGCCTAATGCGGGAGTAACCGCCTCTATCGTGGAACCAAGTCTTGAAATGACTGTTGGTCAGACCACCATTACGATTAATACATTCACCTTTGGTGGTGCTTTAGCATCAAACGGTTCAGTATCTTTGAATGGTTCCGGTAGTGCGACTGGAGCTAAAGTAGGAGCTACCGCGAATATTCCTGCAAATCCTGAATCAGGGCAATATTCCGGCGCATTGACCTTTAGGGTCGTTTATAATTGATCATGTGACATCGGCTATGCTCCCTGTAGCCTGATCCTATATAAAAATGGCATACAGACTGAACCTGTATGCCATTTTTTTTGGTAATTTCGAATTTAAATCTGTTGATAGATGGGAGTAAAAATGAATATCAGCAAATCTTGGTATATAAAACAAAATTCAATGATTTTCATTGTTGTCACTTTTATCTGTTTTGTATCCTTACCTCAATTATCCCTTGCCACCAATGAGTTATTTTCTGTAAATCTGGAGATCCTGCCTGTACTAAAAATCAATCAAGATGAAATTCTGAGTTTTTCCATAAACCCGGAAGAAATGATAAAGGCTGAAACCCTCACTGAAACTGGCGGTATTGCATCTAAGCCAAAACACACTTTTACTATTGAACCCGACCAGCAAGGTGCTGCGAGATTGAGTATTAACGGCGAAAAGAATACCTTGATACGAGCCATAGTTGTAGAAACAGAAGTATCACTGTTCAACGCTAATGGTGGTCACAATGTTAAAATCAATCAATTCAAATTAGGTGGTGGCTTGGGACATGATGGACAGGGCGTCATTTCCTCATCTAAAACAAGTATCTCTACCTCTATTGGCGCGACGGCAGAATTTACAGATACTCCCGCAGATGGTCAATATTCTGGATCACTCACACTCAGGGTTCTGTATAATTAAATAACTCTAAGGTTCTAACTGGAGTTCATCTTCATAGGATGGAATTGGATCAGGCGTTCCTTCTCCACGAAAGCGTGAATGGCATTCCTTACAGCCACGTTCTTCAAACAATTTCAACTGTTGCAGGATCTCGCGCTGACTTTTAAATTTTACGGTTTCAATCAGTTTAAGAGCCTCAGTCTTCATAACTTTTGCCAATTCCTCAAATTCTGGAGACAAACGTCCCTCGGCATCCCAGATTGACTCTTTAGCTCTGGATTTTGGACTGATGCTTTTGACCATAAACAGACGCAAAAGATCATCGGTCATCAATTGCAACGATTCCGCATGCGCAATGATTTGGGGACGGGCATTGATATGCTTCCGGATCAGATATTTGAGTGTCAGTGTATGCATCCCCTTGATTTGCATGACCATGCCACGATATCTGATCAAATTATTCAGGTTAGTTTTTTGTAGAGTAACATTGCGAGTTTGTGCATCTTCGGTAGACTGAGCACTGGTAATCAGTGGCACACACAACAACATGAACATCAAAACAGTTTTATATACAAGAGGGCTTGATTTTCGCATATTGATCCTTTGTTTGGAAGAAGATTGTCAAACGGTTATGCCAATAATGAGGAAAACATGAAAGTACAAAAATTTAATAAAATCTGGGCAATTTTCAGTTTGATCGTGATTATTTTTTTGGCTTCAGGACATCCAGCCCTCCCCAAAAAAGATGATGACTATGACGATAACGAACATGAGGAAGCCCAAGATGATGATTATGACAATAGAGACCACGGAAATAAGCATTACTGGCGTTTAAGAATTGAAGAACGTAGCGATTTGCGCTTTCCGACCGTTGTTTCAAATACAGACAATAATGACATCATCGTAGACCCTGAGGATTCAGGCGCTGCCGTTTTTGATGTGAAGGGTTTCCCGTATCAGGAAGTCAGGGTATTTATTTTGCATGATGAAACCTATATGTATCCTGTAGATATTACTCAGAATTCATCTAATTCTTCCGGTGACAGAGTGATCAAGGTCATGAGGTTCACTTATGGCGGTTCGTTGAGAGACCATGGAAGAGGCGGTGAAGGCTATCTGAACGCACAGGGCATGTTAACCAATATGAGAATCGGCGCAACAGCCAAACTTCAGAACCAACCCGTCCCGGGTGCCTACCTGGGACAATTGATTTTGAGAGTGGTTTACAAATAATTCTTTGACAGGTTTTTAGTAGATTTCTGCTAAACGAGGTGGCCCATCTAATTCAATTTCAACTCTTTACATTAACGGATGTTTTGATCATGCAGATTATAAATCGGCTCAAACAAATATCAGCAATAGCCCTCATTATTGGCAGTTATCTTGCATTTTCCCCACTTGCATGGAGTAAAGCAAATTTCACAGTAGCCCCTGGAATTGTGGAATTTGATTTGTCTCGTCCCGGGACACAGACCTTTTTACTCATCAATAGCGGTGATGAAAACATCCGACTGTTCATTCGGCCCCTTTATTTTGAAATTGATTCAAGATCATTGGCTGCGGGAGTTCACCTGCGCTCACTCACTGCGGAAGAAGAAGATATTTCATCAGTCATTCTGGTCAGCCCGCGAGTGCTAGCACTCATACCGGGAGAACGAAGAAATATACGCATTTCAGTTCGTCCCAACCGCACCTTAACACCGGGTGATTACCGTGCGCATTTGCTTATAAAAACGCTGGGAGATCAAAAAACCGCACCTCAGCCTACGGATAGCCAACAACAGGGGATGAGCATAAAACTCGATATCTCACTGGAAACAGCCGTGGCTGTTTATGGGCGAATCGGAAACCCCGAGTTTGACTTTCAATGGGAATGTCAGACGACTCAAGAAGGAAAACTGCAGATCAACGCAATCAATCTGAGCAAATGGCGTTATAGTGGATGGGTAGCCGTTTATGACGTGTCCAACATGGAAAACCCACTTGCCAAACAACGGTTGATTTCACTGAGAGAAAGTAAACGTCCAATAATGTTCGATTTTTCCCCTCCTGAAAAAATGGAAATACGCTGGGGGACTGGTGAAGCCAAACAAGATGAAGGAAAAAGTCAATGTTCCATCAGCAAGTAACCTTTTCCTTATTTTTGGAGTGGCACAGTTCACACGAATATTTATATTATGCCTGATTTTAGTCACAGCTTGTAATATATTTGTTCAAGCTGAGGACAACCCACTTTCCCCCCCTGCACCCCCCCAAGAATCTGCTTCTAATGATATTTTTGAGGCTTTTATTGCCTTTCAGGTACGCAAAGCAACAGGCGATACCTTTTATCGAGTCCTCATGGATGCTGATGAACGACCCTATTTAAACATTGAAGATATCCTGTTTAACTGGTTGGAAATGTCCGGAAGTTGTGACACCGCAAAAATTGCCTGTCATGCATTTTTACACCTTTACCAGCAAAATTATTGGATTGACGGGAAAAAATCACAATTTGGGAATTCTCGTCAAAATACCACAGTTACATTTCCAGCAGACGCACTGGTTATATCAGAGGATAAACTCTGGTTGCGTTATGACGTATGGGATCAATGGATTCCTGCTGATATTACATGGAGTTTGTCACGTTATTTCATGAAATTTCTGCCGCAATACCCATCCCTGGTAGATCTGGCCAGTGAACGTGAAAAACAACGGGATAAATCAAGAAAAGCACAGTTAGAAAGAGAACGGATTGATCGACTTCCAGTCATGGAACCTGATGGGATCTTTCATAATGAAATGCGCTACAAACTACGAATGGGAAGAGAAGTGAACAGTCTCCAGCAGGGTGTTCAGGTTCAGGATGCTGAGGTTTCCTACGAATACAATGCCGATCTCTATCAGGGGACGCTCCAGATTTCCGGGAATGTGAACACGACCAGCGCTGGAGAAAATGCGAAAAATTTAAGTTTTTCCACCTGGAAATATACCCGCATGGAACAAAGCCTGTTTCATCTTTTCGAGTTGGGAGATCTCAGGTTGGGCCCTACCGTGATGATGCCGTCCATCGTTTTAAATTCCGCAGTTCATTTACAACGCCTGGAACATAAACGGGGAGTCGGGAATATCAGCTTGATAGGCGTAGCTCCAGAAGGAACAGAAGTGGATTTGTATCATAATGGATATTTACTCGCCAGTACTGTGGTCAAAAAAGACGAAGCGTCTGAAGGTTTTGAAACCATTGATTTTCTGAACTTGACCAAAGGTTTTGGCTTGTACCAGTTCAAGGACATGGTGGTTGAAGGTGGAGGAATGATGTCATTGAAATTCTTTTATCCTGATGGTTCCTATAGTGAAGATGTGGTGCGTATTGCTCCGGACAACGGATTGATTCTTGCTCCATTTCAATGGGATTCCCAGGCTTATTGGGGCAAGTCACCTCTGGGGGAAATCGGACATCTCGATTTCCGTTTTGGTTTATTGAGCAATTTTTCGCTCGGAATTCACGGCTATCAGATGCCGGATGACGCATTGACCCGTCAAACCGGGTTTCAACATTCTGTCACCGCATTTGGCGGTGACATTGCACTGAGACCTTTTTATGGAATGACAATTTTGGGCGAAACCATTCAGACAGCAAATACTTTCAGTTATGGAATTCAATCGAACATATCCTGGTTGAACCCCCACGTGATTCAACTGGAAGCACGCTTTCTTGATGAACTTAGCCCCTTATATAGTTTTTATTCTGGCGATCAACGGACACCTAAATACTATCGTGTTGGGCATAATGTGAGCTGGCGAAGCTGGTTTTTTTCGGAAGACTATCAGGAAAATACTTCAAAACAGAAACTCAACATGAGCGTAAGGTATCGGGTATCCTCCCCTGTTTCATTATTTTCTGAGTCGGCATTTTCAAAATTCTGGAATGATCCTTCCGTGTTAGAAACTTATACCTTTGGGGGCGAATACACGACCGAATATCATGGGTATCGAGTGTCCCGGAATCTGAGTTCCATTCCATCAGTGTCTATGAGTTATCGCTTTCAGGGAAAAGACAGTTTCCCCTGGGAAGCCTCGCTGAGTGTCACCAGAAACGACGACAATCGAGTGACAGCCTCCGCAACCATCGCGTGGAAACCGTCAGATCAATTCAACACAACCGTCAATGCCACCCAGAACAAGCAAAGTATTCAGGTTTCATGGACAGATATTCTTTCTCAGGAGAACGGCCCTGATCAACCCCGTGATTTTGGTACCGGGACCTTGAGCGGAAAAATTTCCATTCCCAAACGTAAAGAAGCTGAAAGCATCCCGTTGCAGGGCGTTGTAGTGCGGGCCGGATCCAAGCGAGGTGTTACCAATGAAAATGGAGAATACCGCATCACCGGACTTCCTCCTTATCAAACGTTAGAAGTGTCCATTGATCCTGCTTCTTTAGATGTTGGATTGGTTCCTAAAAAAGCAAGGGATATGATCCGGTTTCGTCCATCCACCCATATAGAATTTAATCCTCAACTCTCCTGGAGCACAGGACTCGACGGACAGGTCAATGTCGGTGCTGGAGTGAAAGATCCCGCCTTTGTGGAAGCTGTCGATGCTGATTTAGAAGTAGTGGCTAAAGGCAAGATTGAAGAAGATGGATTTTTTCTCATCGAAGGGTTGATTCCTGGCAAATACACTCTTCGCGTCAAAGGCATCAAACCTGTACCCCATCCTGTTCAGATTGTGGTGGAAGAAGGTATGGACTGGATTCCAGGTATAACCTTTGAGGGCGTAGACGATGAAGTATTGCGTGAACAGCCGCTGTACGAAGATTCGTCACCAGTTTTTCAGGAAAAATAAAAAATAGACGGGAGTGCCACTTTTTCAGCCACAAATCGTAGGGGGCAAACCTGTGTGTTCGCACTGATCCCGGGCTGACACACAATTTCAGCTTTCAGTATTAATGCAATTCAGAAGCATTATGACTCCATAGCAGAAAATATCGTTTGGCTTCCATGCCTTGATAATTCTTGAAAACTGATAGCTGACGGCTGAACGCTTACCAATACCCAATAATTATTGGAAGGTAGTCCAGATTTCCTGGGCTATAGGTCCCATGGGTTCACCGGCTTTGCGAAGCAGGGAAATATCAAATGAGGGCTTCTGAAAATTTTTCAGTTTGAGCGGCACCAGGCTTCCAATGGCGAGTTCATTCTGAATAAAATGGGTGGGCATGATGCCCCATCCCAAGGCTGAAATCAGGATTTGTTTCTGCGCATACAAGTCATTGACCATCCATGTAGTCAATTGCTGTTGGTAGGCGGCTACGTAATCTTCCAGAGTTTGATTGACCAGAACCATCACATAGGGTTGTAATTCCTCTATTCCTATTTCATCGTTGGCATGTGAGAGAGGAAAGGCCGGTGTGGCAACAGGAATCAACTCAATTGTCACCCATTTGAGCGATTCCAGAAGCGGGTTGGACTGACTCAGATACGTCAGGGCAAAATCAGTTTTTTGATTCAGCAGGAGTTCAGGAATATGCTTGTTGTTCTCAATACGGAGTTTGATTTTGAGGGAGGGGTGACTGGTCTGAAATAAATGCAGAATGGTCATGACTCCCGCAAGTGGACACAATGAATCCACCACCATGGTTATTTCAGCTTCAGCTCCGGTTTGAAGATATTTCGCAAAATCTTCCAGCTTATCAATCGCCTCAAGAGATTGCCTGGCTTTTTCATAAAAGGCTTTACCCTGAATAGTCAGAACGGGACCTGAGTGAGCTCTCGAAAAAATTGAAAAACCTAAATCATCCTCCAGATTCTTGATTGAAATACTGATGGCTGACCGTGAGCGGTAAAGGCCTTCAGACGCTGCCTGAAAACTACCTTTTTCCACCACAGCCATCAATCCTCTCAGTTGGTCAATTGTCATATTCTCCTTCCGGGAAAAGGTTCATACGTGTCTGACACTGGCTTAAACCCTCATCACACTCAGGAATAGTCCGCTTCCGGATGAAAACACACCACGGCGCCGGTGGTTCCGGTCGGAATGAATTCATGGGCATCAGTCAGTCGGATTCCGAGTTTGTCAGCCTGGATCAACTGATAAAGTGTCCGGTTGTTCTGCAAATTGGTGATACCAGGGTATCCGGGACTATAACGGGCGCCAGTTCTTTGAACGGTGCTGGTCAATTCCCGCAATTTTTCATGGAGCCATTCCGCCATGTCTTCCGCCACACGGTCGGACAATCCCTGAAGTAGCATGGCTGATTCGGTGTCGCCTTCCGCTTTGAACGTTTCAATTTGCTGTTCTGCCAGATTTCCGCCTGTAGAAATCTGAAAACCGATCACATCATACTTGCCGGAACTCACAGGATGATAAAATTGTGCCGCGGAAAACTTATCCTGATTTCCTTTGCCCAGTACAACGGTGAAATCAATTCTGGCAATTTCCTGTGTGAGATCCTCGGGAGCATACACCAGCACTTCGTCACCATCGGACTGACAGGGAAACAAACCGATGTGTCCCTGCGGAACCAGCCATTGTTTGGCTTCACACAACGTGATCCATTTTCGTTTCATGGCGTCAACGGATTCCGGGGTCAACCCCTTTTTCTCCCAGCTATCCCTGCGTCCAAGGCGCCAGTTGAGCGCATACAACGTTTTTTCGTCCAGCGGCAATTTGCTCAACGGCAATTGCCAGGCTGTGACCCCGTATTTAACTGGAGGTGCCTGATATTTATCAAAGGCTACGGTTCTTCGTGGAAGCGTATTGAGCAGGGATTCTGTCTTTTCACTTTGTTTGCGGGCACGTTCGTAATAGGTTTTCAGTTCTTCACGGTTTTTTTCAATGAACTGTTCTTTTTCTGCGGATTGCAGGGCTTTGATTATATTGACGCCATCCATGGCCGAAGCGCAATAAAACACATCGGGCTTGATGGCCTTGAGATCCTCCTGTCCAGCCATAGCCACATATCCTGCATGCCGCCGGTTCACCGGTGCCCCACCGATCAGCAACGGAATGGAGAATCCGGCTTCCTGCACCATGCGTGACACCGTGATCATGTGATTGGATGTTTGCACCAGCAACGCACTCATGCCAATGGCGTCCGCCTGATGTTCACGGGCGGTTTCAATAAATTTTTCCAGCGGCACCTGAACGCCCAGATCAATAACCCGGTAGCCATAATTTTCGAATAAGGTTTTTGCCAGATCTTTGCCGATGCTGTGCACATCCTGATAAACAGTTCCCAGAACAATGGTGCCTTTATAGGATATTCCTCCGTCGCCAACCGTATTGCGTTTCATGAACGATTCCAGAAACCCCATCACATGTTTCATGACATCGGCGGATTTGAGCAGATGGGGCAAAGAAACTTCTCCTGCGCCAAACCGGTCTCCCAGTTCCTGCATCGCTTTCATCAGGTGTTGATTGATCAGATCCAGCGGTTGCATGTGTTGAATCACCCGGGCGGCCTGTTCCACAATTTTGTCCTGATATTCATAAGTAAATCCTTCCACCGTCACAGAACCGCCGATGCGTTCCTTGAAACCGTCCTTGATTTTTTCACAAATCGCGGTGGTGTCTGGCAGATCTTCATAGGTTTGCTTTTTAGTGACAGTCCCGCCTTTTTTAATTTCCGCGATTTCTTCAAGCCGGGCAAACGCTTCCATATCACGTTCCAGAACGACTTTGAGTCCCAGTTCATAGTCTTTGGGGTCAATACTTTCCACAGGCACATAATGGTTCGGATTCACAATGGCCGCATCCAGTCCGCGTTTGCGTCCCTCATCCAGAAAAATGGAGGTGAGAACCAGTCGCATGTATGGTTTTTTTGCCAGACCATTGGTGAGATTGCCCACCCCAATGGTTGTTTTAATATCAGGATGCAGTGCCTTGATCCGTGGAATGGAATTGAGCGATTCCATCGAAAAATTCATGCCTTCAATCGACTCCGCGCCAATCGGAAATGCGTTCACGTCAATCAGCAGTTGGTCAGGAGTGACGCCATGAACCGCGCAGGCTTCCATGATTTTTGTAGCCAGTTCAACTTTTTTGTCCGCGGTGAGTGCGGGGCCTTCCAGGTCAGTCGCCAGAGCGATATAAAGGGGATGATGGAATTTTGTTTCTGGCACCAACGCGTCAATCTTGCTCAGTCCCGGCGCATATTCCTCAAGGGAAATGGAATTCACGATCGGACGTCCCGGATAAACCTGAATCGCGTTTTTGAGTGCGTCCACATCGAAGGAATCCAGACACATGGCTCCTGAAAAATCCAGAGTCATGGCCTGAATGACTTTGGGCAGAACCTCGGGAGTGCTGACAACATTGGAATCCATGCACACGTCAATAATGTCCACGCCCAAATCCTTGACCTGTTCATTGACCACTTCTTCCAGTTCATCAAAATTGATCACCCCTGCCGGATTTTCCACGGCATCTTTTACTTTTTTGGAGCCACGCACATTGAGACGCTCACCGATCCGGATCAGATTGCTGGTACTGTCCACCGCCACCGCCTGTTGGGGGCCTGACAAATAAACACGGGAATCCAGTTTTCTGGAAACAGGGGTGATTCCCCGAACCGCATCTGAAATCGCCTTGATATACGCCGGAGTGGTACCACAGCAACCACCCACAATGTTGACGCCCAGTTCCTTGACAAATTGGCTCAGATGCCGGGCCAGATCCTGCGGGGTTTGCTTGTAAACAGTTTTGCCATTTTCAGAAGTGGGCAAACCTGCATTGGGTATGACAGAAATCGGCAGTTTTGAATAACGTGAAAGCTTTTCCACCGTAGGACGCATCAGGTCAGGACCAATGGAACAGTTGATGCCGAACACATCAATGCCAATTCCCTGCACAGTGGTCAACGCGGCATGAATATCGGTGTTGAAAATCTGCATTTTACAAAATTGATCCACCGTGACCTGCACCATGATGGGCAGTCTGATCTTTTTTTCACTCATGGCACGAAGTCCACCCGCCACGGCCGCTTTCACTTCCAGAATATCCTGCTGGGTTTCATACAACAGCACATCGGCACCACCGTCAATCAATCCCAGCACCTGATGATAAAAATTGGATTCCACCTGCGCCCAGGTTCCTTTGCGCAGATTGGCACTGGTGCTGGAAAGCACCGTATTGGACGGACCAATGGACCCAATCACAAACAGTGGTCGTCCATCATAATCCGCTTCTTTTTGATAGACAGCCTTTGCCCTGACGGCAATCTCAGCCCCAACCCGACTCATGGCATAGGCCATTTCTTCATAGGAAATCCGGTTCAAATCAAATCCGTGCGGAATTGGCGCAAACGCACTGGTATCAAGTTGACTGAAATCATATTCCTGAAGCCGGAGAGGTGTGGCGCCAAAGGTATTGGTTTCAACCGCATGAGCGCCGGAGCGGAAATAGGCCAGATGAATTTTTTGAATGGCATCAGGATGGGAAAAACTGAGCATGTCCGACAGCATGCCAAACGCAGCGCCCCCAAAGGCATCATGGCCCAGTTCAAGGTTTTGAATCATGGTTCCCATCGCACCATCCAGTACGATCACCTGTTGTTTCAACGCTTCCAGAAAATTCATAAAACTCCGGTATATTTTAGTTATTCAATTGAGAGGACACACAAAAAGGGCGAGGAGCAAATATCAGGTCTTTCTCGAAAGTGGTAAGTTCTCAGCTTTCAGTTCTCAGTTTTTTTGAACTGATTGAAATTTTTATGATTTTTTATATAAGCCAAAAAGTTTCTTTGAAAGTTTGATACTCATAAAACTTTTAATTTTAATGACTTACAAAAAACTGAAGGCTGATAACTGAAAACTTACAACTCTTGAGTTCTTTCAAAAATTTGCGGAAATCATATGTTTTTTTGAGAAAATTTCAATGATCGGTGTCACCGTCTTCAAAATTTTGACAGAATTGTTCACCTTTCTGAATATATTCCAGATAAAGCAGGATGGTATCACTCAGGAATTTCGTATCTTTTTCTGAAACATTCTGAGTTTTGATATCATGAACTTTCCTATGAGCAATATCCAACCAGAAAAGCCCTTCGGCTGGTGGCTTATTGCACTGGATATAAAGCGGAGCATCCTTCCCTTTGGAATAAAAAAACAGTCGCCATTCCTCGACATACAGCATGGTTGGCATATTGAAAAGACTCTCGAAAGTTTTAAAAAACAGGATGCGGATATTAAAAAAAGTTTTTAGGCCAGGGGAGAGATAACCCTCTAATCCTCTGCGCTGTCTTGCCCGTTTTAGTTTCAGGGATCAATATCGGTAATCAGAGGAAACAATTTTGCGATAAAAGTAAAATTTGATTAATTCTTCATCCAAAATATTATTGATACGTTTCATACGTATACCTCCTGAAAAGCACAAACACTTTATTCACCTAAAATTAGCTTCCCTATCTGTTCAATTGAATCAACGTCCAGTTCGAGGGGGTAATCTGTTCAGCGGAGATGATCTGGAACCCTTTGAAGCCCTTGTCAGTGAAATATGATTATGTCATTTGTCGGATTGAAAAATAGCGGTTTTTCAAAGAGTATCCTTCTGTCTTGATACAGGACGTTTCGCTCAACAGTTCATGAAAGGAATTCTTTATGAAACAAAAAATTATATTTATCGCGGTAACAGTAATCGTCGCAGTATGGGGCATCAGCCTGGTAGCGGCAAAAATAATGGTGCCAGAGCATAATCCGCCTGAACATTATGCGGGAATGATCCTTGGCACAGAAGCAGATAAAATTCTGGTTGACTCCTGCTTTGACTGTCATAGCAACCAATCAAACTGGCCCTGGTACAGTTACATGCCGGTGGTTTCAGCACTGGTTGCGCATGATGTGGAAGAAGGACGCAAAGAACTGAATTTTTCCCTGTGGGATAAAATGACTGAACAGAAACGTCTCAAAAAAATGGATAAGGCCCTGGAAGAAGTCATGGGTGGTGAAATGCCCCTGACGCCTTACGTCTGGATGCACGCCAACGCAGAAATAACCCCTGATAAAATCGCGGTATTGCGTGCTGCGGCTCAGGAAAAACTGGGGCTTGTTGTGAATGAATTCGCAGACAAAGACGAGGAGGGAGACGAGGATGAAGATAAAGATTAGCCGTCATGCCCTGTCTCAGAGTAGACTTCCCTTTTTGTTTTTTTTATGCATGGTGACCTTGAGTTCGTTGGCATTTGCCGAGGAAATGAAACTCAATTCCGCCATCGTTTTTAACGTGAAGACCAACCTGTTCGCTGTTCAATTTGACGGGAATGCCGATCCGGAAAAAGTGCTGTTTGAGCTGACTCTGCAAACAACGGAATCCAGTTTGATGATTTCTGAGGTGTCAGTCACAATTCCTCTTGAGGCGTTATCCACTGGAATCAAAGTGCGGGACAAGCACATGAAAGAAAAAATATTTCAGACCCAGGATGGGCAACAACCGCCAATCCTGTTCAAGTCACAGCAGAATTCCTGTGTGGTTGAAATCAAGGGTGGTGACTGCACCCTCAATGGAGAACTTGAAATCGCAGGAAGAAATCTGCCCACAGCAATTCCACTGCATGTGGAACAAACAGAGGGAACATGGAAAGCTTCCGGACAAATGGTTATCCTGTTGGATGCCTTTCAGATCAAACCTCCGGGATATATGGGAGTAAAAGTTAATAACGCTGTGACAGTTCAATACGAGGTATGGTAGAAATAATATAATCAGGCAGGTTCGATGAAAAAAAATATATTCCCCAGACCGCGTTTAACAACGATCACACTGTTTAGCAATAAACAATTCAGGATCCAGCGATATTTTTCCATCGCGGGTTTTGTCCTCCTCTCCTTCTGGAGTGGAATTGCCCATGCTGAACCGGAAATGATCCGGCATGATTATTTCAGTTGCATGGCCTGTCATTACAGTCCTCACGGCGGTGGTCTGTTGACGCCTTATGGACGGGGAATCGCACAGGCCCTGAGCTATCAGGGAGGAGACTACGAAGAATCGGAACTCAAACAAAAATTGAGTTTTGACGGCTTGATGGATCAGGGCGTTCAGGTCCGACTTGCGGCCTTGACCCATGGTGAAATCGGAAAAGCTTTTCCAATGCAGGGAGATTACCTCAACCATACGCAACTCAATGATAATTTATCCCTGAATGTGAATATTGGCGAGATCCCTCCTCCGGCGGGTTCTGATTACACGTTTGATCAGGAATTCCTTAAACAAATCATCCTCAGAAAATTCGTGGTGAGCTATCGACCCGGAGAAGATGGAACTGAAATCACGTTCGGCAGAGATTTGCTGCCTGTCGGACTGGGATTGGATGATCACACTTATTTCATTAAAAAATACAATCGACTGAATGTGAATGATGTCGTGACGCAACTGGGATACTATTCATGGGGACCCCAACTCCTCTATGCCATTGTCGGTTATGCACCCAGCACTGAGGAGTCTGAGGGAAATGGTGAAGCAGGAGGTGTGCTCAGTTTTGAGTATAAACCGATGGTTCAGAAAAATTATTCCTTTGGCGGACATGTCCTGAAAGGCCGCACTGATGCAATTTCCCGCACTTTGACAGGCCTTATGACTCGTCTGTCATTCAGTGAATCCATCGTGATATTGGCAGAGTTGGACCATACGCAACGGGAATTAGCGGACACAGGACTCAGTTTCGGACAATGGACTCGCTTTCTAAAGGCAAGTTACTATCCGATGGACTATCTGGAAACAGCGCTGACCATGGAGTCTCTGGAACGTGAAACACCTTTTGAGGCCGGGGTATCACGAACCGCCTTAAGAAGCACACTACGCGCCACCGGACAACTGAGTTTTATTTTTATTTTCCAGAATCAGTTCACTAATGATACGGCCTCCAATCTGGATAACATGTTGATGCTACAGGTCTTTTACAACGGATTTTAAGGCCATTGCTGAGGAAAGATGATTTATGAAAAAAACAGGATTTTATAAAAATTTGACAAAATATTGTGTCAGTGTGGGAATCATTGTTTGGACCATAGCGTCCTGTGCGCCTACAGGAACTGATGAAACCGCCGAATATCAGACCATTGACGCAGACACACCTGTGACCTTTGACATCCTGCATGATACCGTTTTAAAACCACTTTGCGTCCGTTGTCACGATTGGGCCAATACTGAAACTGAAACCAGAAACTATATCTATCCCGGAGTGGCGGATTATTCAGAATTGTATAAAGTGGTCACTGTAGGAGAACCGATTATGCCTCCTGGCGGCCCCGAACTGACTGTTGCGCAAAAAGAACTGGTTTCACGATATATTGAAGAAACTGCCGTAAAATAGTTCAAGTGCCCCAAACCCCATGTTTCCACCCGCCACGAAAGACGGGTGTTCCTTTTTTTGACACTTGGCCAAAAATGTGGCCAACCCCGCTTGCAAATCCTGCCCGAAAACAAAATGCAGGCTTGATTAAAGAAGCAAGCCGTTGTATATCGACGCCTTTGCGGCGTTAGCAAAACAAACATTTCATTAGCCACAGCGTTATTATGGCCGCATCTGATTTGGAGGATTGATTTGAATATTGCCGAATGGATTATGGCCGCAGGAGTTACCTTTGCCATAAGTGTATTGATGTTCTCGGTGTTCCAAAATGATCCATGGAAAGATCATGTTTATGAGCAGGCACCTGCGATTGTAGCCGGTACACCGTCGCCTCATAAAGCCGGGCGAGAAAAAATGGCTTGTGCGAGTTGCCATGCGATCGTGGACCCAAGTGTTGCTGGACGTAATCAAATTATACCACCCATTGTTGATGGAGCGGCCATTCCAATTTCTCATAAGGATGGACGTCACAAGCAGGCCTGTTCCATGTGTCATCAAATCATAAGCAGAAAAGTTGCCGCTGAAACCCGGAAAAGCACTCCCGCCGCCATTGAAACCAGACCAAACACGCCCACGGCAATTACAGTGGCTCAGGTCCAGGTCGTAATGCCCGCGACCCCGGATGCGGCAGTCTGGGACCCGGAATGGCATGAGAGTTTTGGACTGACTCGCTTTCAAGGAAAAATTGTTCGTATTGTAGAAAAGGCAGGGGCCTATCAAACTGATAATATAAACATTCTGGTAGATAACAAAATTAGCACACCGACATGGTACAATGTAGCACCAGGCTGGTTTTTACAAGAACAAAAATGCTCTCTTGATTTTGGAATGTTTGTAAAAGGTGTTGCCTTTCAAGACATGGCCGCAACAACGGAAATGCAATATGTAAAAACACTCTCAGTCAATGGGCAATTCTGCGATATTCGCGATAAAGAAATGATTGGCTTCTGGGAAACTGGTGCTATGTTCGATGAAGAGTGAGTTTATCATGAAAGAAATAACCAATATATTAAGCCGCGAAAAATGGGAGGTATTTTATCTTCTGTCAACGCTATCCACCCTGGTCATCGGCCTCACCGCCGCACTGCAACCCTTCTTTTTAGCGGATGTGATTGTTATCCCTTTTGAGGAGGAAGGCACCATCAATGCTCATCTGGTGGTTGTTACCCAAATGTGCAGTTTGGGGCTGAATTTTCTTCTGGGTTTCGCCTGGAGCCGCCGCAAAAGGATGGCTTCTCTGTTTTATGGCTTTGTTATCGCCGCATTTGCGGCCTTAATGATCCCTTTTAGCAAGAACATAGCCCTTACCATCGGTATTTCCGGCCTTACGTTTTTTTATATGATGCGCATTTTAGTTTCAATGGGAGCCGACACGCTCCAGTTACAACTCTCGACCATGGGAGGCGATGGGACCCCCGATAGAAAGCACCCGGAACTTCTATCCAACATGATTTTCATGATGATTCTGGGCAGCACCATCATCCTCGCAATTCTGATGCAGATTCCCACCTCGGTCAAAAATATTGAGCTTGTTATGCTCCTGCCATTTTATGTTGCCGTATTCGGGGCGTTTATTGTCAACAACTACATGCTTTCCGATTCAAATGAAGATGAGTCCGTCCCCCAACCCTTCAAACAGGCCTGGGAATTACTATCCAGTGACCCAAGGATGCAGCTTTGTTTCGCTTCCGCCCTGTATGTTCGGGCAGACATGCTGGCGATCAGCGTATTTCTCTCGTTATGGACAAATTCTTTTGCCGATATTGTTGGTATCTCACACGCGGCCGCGGCGGGACAAGCAGGATTGATGCTGGGTTATCTGGGGCTTATCATTCTGCTCACAATGCCCTTATGGCGCAAATACATGGATACGCATAGCCGTATTTCAGCCATAGGTGCCAGCCTGTCGATCACTGGAATCGGGTTCATTCTTTTAGCGATGATGGTGACAAATCCCTTCGACTGGTGGACAACGTTACTGCCGCTAACCCTGGTAGGTATCGGTCAGGCAGGCAGTCTGATTGGCCCCAAGATATTAGCCGCTGAACTCACCCCAACGCATGTTTTGGGATCATTACAGGGATTGTTATATCTGATCAGCTCCATGGGTGTTGTGATGCTGGTTCAAAGCGGTGGCTATTATTTTGACGCTGTTGGGCCAACCGCGCCGTTTATTTTAATTGGCGCAAGTAACATGCTGATCATGTTCTATGCGTTTTGGCTTGTTAAAAGCGGCATGGATGAACGCGATGATCATACCTTGATCAAACGGCGCAAAATTAATCTGAAGCCATTTGTTTTTATGCTGTCACTGCTGCCTCTCATCTGGTTGATTGGACGGGTTCTGGTCGGAGGTGTTACTCTGGGCAGTGACATCGGGCAGATGCCTGTCGGCTTTATCAACCGTTACCTGGGGGATTGGGCCTTTAATTTTCTGCTGTTATCCTTATCTTTACGCCCTGTAGCCAAATTGACTAAGGTGGGAGCGCTCATGCAGTATTCCCGCATGATTGGACTTTATGCTTTTTTCTATGCATTTCTGCATGTGTTAACTTATTGGTCGTTGGAGTGGGTCTTTAATTTGAATGAGATCTTTACCGATATTGTAGAACGCCCTTTCATTCTTCTGGGAGTGGCCGCGTTTATCATTCTGGTTGTTTTAACAGTGACATCAACAAAAGGCTGGATGAAAAAACTTGGTGGTAAAAAATGGAAAAAGCTTCACAAAACTGTTTATCTTGTGAATATATTGGTAGCTTTTCATTTTATGTTTGCCGCAACCCATGAAAATGGAGAACCTCTCATCTATGGATTTGCGGTAGCGTTACTGCTTGGCTATCGGTGGTGGAAGAGGCCCCAAAAAAATGTAAAAACTGTTAATTAAAAAAACTCAATGGATCTTTATGTCTGATACACAACAATCTCAAAAAAATACCCTATCGCCCCAAAACAAAGTAATGATTGGCATGCTGGTTGGTGTGATAGTCATCATCATCTTGTTTGGCTACCTCAAAAACAGGGAAACGGCCTCAATTGCGCCCGGTTCTATTGTGCAGGGACAAAACGTTGCTTTTGTTGCGAATTCCAATAACACAACTCTGACTCAACAGGAATATGAAGATCTGCTCTTTATGCGCGAAGAGGAGAAAATGGCTTTGGATGTCTATCAGTTTTTATCACAGCAGTGGCAATTCAACATTTTTTCCAGCATCGCGCAATCGGAACAACGCCATACCAACAGGGTTGCTAATCTTCTGAATGTATACAATATTCCAGATCCTTCATTGAATAAAGGACCAGGTGAATTTTTGAACAACAATCTGTCTGAGCTTTACTCGCAACTTGTAGTGAGAGGACAATCCTCTATTTTGGAGGCTCTTAAGGTTGGTGCACTCATTGAAGAAGTGGATATTCGCGATCTGGATGCGGCAATTCAGGCAACTGACAAGCAGGATATAATATTCGTCTATAATAATATCCGAAATGGCTCATATCACCATTTACGAGCATTTGTTCACAGTATAGAACTGTATGAAAACCGTTATCAGGCGGTTATTCTTCCTCAGGAACGAGTGGATTCTATCGTTCAAAGTCCACTCGTATTAACCCCATAAAAACCACAGCTATTCTCCGCAGACCTTTTTGTGTGTCACAAATCAATAATTTACGGTTTGATCATGGGGAATGGATTCAACGGATTTTTTTTGATCCATTGTGTTCCAACCCCCAGCAACACTTTATGGAAGCCTTCATAAGGAAACATCCGCCGCACCTCTTTTGTGAAAGCGGAGGGTATTTTCGGTCCAAGCAATCCCATGGAAAGATCCAGTAAATCCGCTTTTCTGAAAGCCTCCACCATTGCGCCAAATTCACCACGATAGGGAACCAGTTTGTGATGATTATCGATCATTTTCGCGATTTCATCACCCCAGAGAGTTCGTCCTGAGTTTTCCAGAAATTCCCGTGCATGCGCAATGGAGGGTTCAAGATAATCAAAAGTACGATCGAGCCAGATTCCGATGTCATGAAAGGCTGATGCGATTGCCACCTTTTCATGAACAATCCGGTCCTCTGTTTCCATTTGGAACAAGGTGTAGTTATAAACCCGGTACACATGGCCGTGATACGCCTGATAATCATTGCCGAGGGGCTTTTTCCAGAAAACAAATACAGCTTCAATGAGAGGCACTCGCTCTATGGGTGTCATGGGATTCATTCCTTCAAAAAAACTGTTAAACTTGAATTTCGCTGTTGTTTTGAACTGACACACATGCTATCGAAGCGCAAGGATATATTGTCCAGATTCAATTCAAACACACAGGATCACTATGCCATTGTGGCTGAATGAAGCATCATCTCCCCATTTTCCTCCAGTAGAACGATTGGACCCGGAACATACCGGAATTGTCGCGGTTAATGGGGATTTTTCCATCGAACGGCTGATCAATGCTTATGCCAACGGGATTTTTCCATGGCCCTCGGATTATGGACTGCTCTGGCATTCTCCAGATCCCAGGTATGTCCTGTTTACGGATGACGTACATCTCTCGCGTTCCTTGCTCAAACAAATACGGTCAGGCAGATTTGAAACCCGATTTGATACGAACTTTGCCAGTGTGATTCGGTTGTGTTCTGAAGAACGTAAACGAGGCACATGGATTTTACCCGAAATGCAAACAGCCTATACCCGACTGCATGAACTCGGATACGCGCATTCAGCAGAAACCTATGATGCGGAAACGGGAGAGTTGATCGGTGGCTTGTATGGGGTTTCCATCGGGAAAAGCTTTGCGGGTGAATCCTGTTTTTTTCGCCGTGACAACGCCGGAAAAATCGCGTTTGCCGCACTGGTCGCAAAGCTTGGAGAGCTGGGGATTCCTTTCATGGATTGCCAGATGGAAACCCCTCTTTCAAAAAGCTTTGGCGGAGTGTTTGTTTCCCGGAAACAATACCTCACCATGTTGAGGAGGCAGGTGCAACAACAAGATATCCCCAAGAACTGGATGATGTAAGGGCGACCGGCCGGTCGCCCCTACGTGGGCATCAATGGGCATCAAACTGTTATCGGTCAGGCAAATACATTGGCTTCATAAAACCAGTCAATCGTGAGAGAAAGACCCTCTTTCAGGGGAATCTGGCTGTAGTTGGGCATCAACGATTTCAGTTTGGTAATATCCAGACATTTGGATTTGGCACCCACATATTTCGACGTATCAAACTGAATCTTTCCAAAATCGTAGTCAATTTTCTCACAAATCAACTGGGCAAACTGACGAATCGTGAACTCTTCACCCCCGCCAATATTCACCAGTTCATTGTTGTGATGAGCGGTCAACTCCAGCGTCGTATTTACAAAATCACCAATATAAATCAATTCCCGCCGTTGAAATCCATCCCCCCAGAGTGTGACAGGTTCATGATGATATTTTCCACGCATGATTTTGCGGATCAGGTCAAAGATGAAATGCATCTGCCGTCCATCCGTGTGATATTGAGGACCATACAGAGTGGATGGGACCAGACACAGATAATTCAAACCGAACTGCTTGTTCAAGGCCAGTAATCCCGCATACAGCATCCGTTTGGTCATGGCATACGTAAACAGGCTTTCAATGGGAGTTCCTGACATATAATTTTCTTCTCTCAACGGCAACTCTGGCGCATAGGAACAACTGGTGCCCATGCAGATCAGTTTGGCCTGCGGCTGGTGTTTCTGCCACCAGGTGAGTACATTGGTGTTGATATGCTGATTGATGAGCCATTGTTCTCCCGGATGATACAGACAAAAATCTCCAGCCTGGGTCCATGCGGCCAAATGATAAATCTGGTCATACGTCACAGCACCAAACGGTTTAAGCGATTCCTGGCGGGTCAAATCCGCGTTTTTTGAATTCAGTTTCACCACCTCGTGTCCCTGTTCTTCAAGAGTGCGGCAAAGGGTGGTGCCCAGAAAACCGGTTGCGCCGGTTACCAGAATTTTCATGCGGTGCCTTTCATGGGTTGACAGGGAAGTAAAATTCAATTCTCTGTTCAATGAGGTGCTGGTTTCGAGCCAGAATTTCATCCTTGAAATTCCAGGCCAGTACAAAATAAATATCTGGGAGACGCGTCAATTCATCTTCCATGACGATGGGAATATGGGTTCCCGGAGCATATAAACCTTTCCGCAATGGATTTTTTTCCACCAGAACATCCAGATATTGTTTACCTGCCCCGAAATAATTGAGCATGGTGTTGCCTTTGACGGGGGCACCCATACCATAGATGGTTTTGCCTGCCTGTTTGGCTTTTTCCAGATATGCCAGATTTTCAATTTTCATCTGCTCTATCCGTTTTTCAAACAACCGGTAGGTTTGAAACGCATTGCTGGAATCCTGTTCTTCCTGAGCGATCATGGTTTTAAGGCGATCAGAAGGCGTGGCACGAGGCTTATGCGTGACATAGCCGATAATGGACCCACCATGTATCGGAGACAGTCTGGCATCAAACATGGAAAGACCGTGTCGCTGAAGCAGGATTTCAATGGTTTTGAGATTGTAGTACAGCAGATGTTCATGATAGATCTGGTCAAATGCCAGATTTTCCACAATCTTTTTCATATACAGAAACTGAACAATGAACACGCCATCGTCTCTCAGACAATCCCTGATTCCTTCTGTGACCGAATGCAGTTCTTCCAGATGAAAAAACACTCCTGACGCATTGATCAGATGAAATTTCCGGGGCAATTGACGCGCCAGTTCCTGATTAAAAAAGGAGTTGATGGTAGGCACACCGGCATCATTGGCAATCCGTGCGGTGGTTTTGGACGATTCGACCCCGGTCACTTCATATCCCAGTGCCTGATATTGTTTCAATTGAGAGCCATCGTTGGAACCAATATCAAGGATGGATTTATCAGGAACTCCGGCAAAAAAACGTTTGTCCGCTTCCTCCGCAATGCTTTGAAAGTGGTAGTTCAATGAGCGTGTTACGCCTGAAAGATAGGTGTGATCGCCGAACATGATTTCTTTTTTGACAGTGTAATCAAGCTGTGCCGTTTCGCAATCGTGACAATATAGAACCCGCAGGGGATAAAACGGCTCCTTGCCGAGTTCCTCTTCCTTTAAAAAATGATTGCACCAGGGCTGATGTCCCAGATCAATGGCCAATTCCAGACGAGAGGAATCACAAACACGGCAAGCGTTTAGTAACGTGTTCATACACGGAGCAAAATTAAAGGGTTCATAAAGTTTTTGTGGCTAACGATATTCAGGCAAACAGATCCTGATTATTTTTTATAAAAGCTTCTGCCTGATTCAGGGTTTCAGGGGTGCCGATATCCAGAAAGGGTACTGCGACAGGATGCACACGAAGCACATGCTTTTGCTGGAGTAGCGTTGGGAAAATCTGCGTTTCAAAACTCAAGGGACGCACCTCGGGAAAATCGCTCAGCAACTGATGTCGAAAGGCATAGACACCGGCATTGATCAACCCTTTTCCCGGTCGTTTTTCCGCAAATTCAACCAGATTGCCCTCACGGTCCAGGATGAGGGAGCCATATCTGGAGGTATCTTCGACTTCCAGACCAAGGATCACACCATCCACTTCTGAGTCCTGAAATCTGGAAAACAGGGGGGCCAGATCTGCCAATGCCAGGGAATCCCCGTTCAGAACGAGCCAGATATCGGGTTGATGGGAATGATTGTTCACAGAGTGCAGAAAGCCGCCCCCTGTTCCTAGAGCTTCGGGTTCCTGATAGCAGTGAGTCCGGCTGAAAAGAGTGGTCAACGATTTGAAATGTTGTTCAATGACTTCAGACAGATAGCCTGTGGAAAGAAGAATATCCCTGATGCCATGTTTTTCCAGATATTGAACAACCCACTCCAGAAACGGGCGTTCCAGGACAGGAGCCATCGGTTTGGGAATTCCTGGAAGCAGGTGTCGGATTCGTGTACCAAAGCCTCCAGCAAGGACTACTGCGGATATATCGAGATTAAATTTCAAAGAATGAGACATGAGAAATAATGAAGCAGATCAGGAATTTTTAGAAAAAAGCCGATGCTCAATCCATGAGCAGATCAGATGTCCAACCAGGATATGTCCTTCCTGAATTCGCGGTGTTTCATTGGAGGGCATTTTCAGACAGAGGTCACACAACGTTCCCATTTTCCCGCCAGAAGATCCTGTCAGACCAATGACAAAGATTCCCATGCTTTTTGCGGTTTCAATGGCATTGACAATATTGGGAGAATTGCCAGAAGTGGAAATTGCCAGAAACACATCGCCTTTCACACCATTTCCCTCAATCTGTCGAGAAAACAGTTTTTCATAACCATAATCATTGCCAATGGCTGTCAGAATGGAGGTATCTGTCGTCAGTGCGATTGCGGCAAGTGCAGGGCGGTCAAAATAAAAGCGGCTCACCAGTTCTCCTGCGATATGTTGAGCGTCTGCGGCAGAACCACCGTTGCCGGCAATCAGAAGTTTATTTCCCTGTTTGTAGGCCTGCACAGAATGATCACACGCTTCCTGAAGCAGGCTTAAAAAATTTGAATCCGCCAGAAGTTGCTGTTTGAGGGTGATGTTGTTTTCTATTTGAGAAGTCAGGAATATATCAGCCATAAAGCTTTTCCGATCAATAGATGTTGTTTGAAAATGGTTTCAGTCTTGAAAAAATCTGGTTGATCCAGTCATCAGACAATTCTGAAACACCCTTGCGGATCCAGTCCTGCCACCAACTGGAGATCGTTTCAAAATCTTCAGCCTCAAAACGATGCTGAATCATGTATTTAAGGTCATTGCGGTATACTGCGACATCAATGGGAAAGCCTACATCCGTGGTGCTGGTCCGGGTTGCGTCAAACGAAAGATATCCCACTTTCAGCGCCCATTCCAAACTATCTTCATAATTCAGGGCACGGTCCAGCACAGGTTTTCCATAACCTGATTCCCCAATGATGTAATATGGGGAGCCGATGGTTGATTCAACCCAGTTTCCTTCAGGATAAATCATGTAGAGTTTGTGTTCTTTGTCTTTTTCAAGACGTCCGCCCACAATCGCATACAGATTAAACCAGATATTGCTGTTTCTAAGAGAGGGACCATCTTCTTCGGCGACCCGACGAATTTCGTTGGCAAAAGCATTGACCGCTTTATACATTTTATCAAAAGAAGAGACTTCCTGTTCCAGAACTTCCTCAAAATAAGTGATGGCTTTATCTCTGACAGACCTTAATCCCGAAGTCATCACAAACATGCTGTGATTGTTGTGTTCATGGATGGTTATTTTTCGGGCTGTGGTGCGAACCGTTCCTGACGTGAGTCGAGTATCCGCAATTGCGACCAGTCCATTTTGAAGTTTGATTCCCAGACAATATGTCATAACTAAGACCCTGTTCACGATTAGACTTAAAAAATTAAAGCCGGAGAATGCTAGAGTCATCCTCTAAAATCAAGTTCTTACTGCCGGAGGGGATGCTGTTGTAACACTGTAGAGTCATAACATGTTACGTCGCTAAGAATCGTTCAGGATTGGGTGTTTGACGATAACTGATTAAGACAACCCGAAAAACGCATTCTCGGACAGCCTCCTAGTTTTGAGCGTCAACATTACATGCCCCGCAAACGCCAAAAACCGTATGTTTGACGGGCACGTAATCCTGTCCTGCCGTTGAACTGAACAACCCTGGCCATCCCACCAGTCAAAGTATTTTCCACACATTGTGATCTCGCTTACCTCACAAATATTAGTAAAAATCCATTGACACTATATTTTTGTTAGCATATACGAAGTTTAGTTATTTACTCTTACATCCATAAATTATTATCCTGGTCATTCAACAAATTTTCGGGAGGTAAAAAATGAGCGTGGTTGAAGCATTGATTTTATTTGCGATCCTGTTATCTACGGCCTTTTATCTGGTACAAAAGTTCAAAAAAACACTTTCAGGCTCTGGTAGTTGTTGCTCAGAAGGTTGTTCTGGCGCAGAAAAATCAAACTCTTCCGGTTGCGGACAGGCCAAGGGAAACAGTGAATTTATTCTAAAAACCAACAAGGAGACACTATGAGTGAACACATCAGCCTGCGAAATATGAAAATCAATGAAAAAGCAACCATTGTTTCAGTCAAGGCAACCGGTGAATTGGGACGACGAATTAGAGACATGGGACTTGTCAAAAATACCACTTTCCAGGTCATTGGAAGAGCACCCTTGAAAGATCCTGTTGCGTTACGTCTGAAAGATTTCACCTTAACGTTGAGAAACAAAGAAGCGGATCATATTCTTGTTCAACTCAGTGCATAACCTGAATTACTCCTTCCCTTCATAATTCGCATGATTATACCCCGTCCATCTCTTGCGGCGGGGTATAGAATCTTTTAGATCTCCCCAATTTTATTCAAAGGATACTCGTATGGATCAATTGAAAGTTGCCCTGGCTGGAAATCCCAATTGCGGCAAATCCACAATTTTCAATGCATTAACAGGTTTAAAACAAAAAGTAGGGAATTACCCCGGCATTACTGTCTCCAAACATGAGGGACAAGCGACAATCAATGATACGTTGTTGAACATTTGTGATTTACCAGGGGCCTATTCGTTGACCCCTTACTCTCAAGAAGAAATCGCTGCCAGAAATCATCTCATCAATGAGCGACCGGATGTGATTATCAACGTGGTGGACTCCAACAGTCTGGAACGAAACTTATATTTTACGTTGCAACTTCTCGAACTGGGCATCCCGCTCGTTTTGGGATTGAACATGATTGATGAGGTCCGCAAAAAAGGCATTACGATTGACTCAAAAAAATTATCCAGTTTGTTGCGGGTTCCAGTGTTGGAAACCGTTGGGAAAACAGGTGAAGGAAAGACAGAACTCATCACTGAGGCCATTAGAAACGCTAAAGAAGGCAAAGGTGTTACAGTGCCCTTGTATATCTCGTATGGCGCAGATCTTGATCTCGCTTTGCAAAAAATGGAAGATGTGATCATCAAACATAACTTCATGAACGGCGCTCTCCCTGCACGATGGACTGCGATTAAATATCTGGAAGGTGATTCTCATGTGATTTCCATGGGTTTAAGGGAACGGGAAACCCATAAACAATTGGAGATAATTGTTGCTGAAGTTACAGATCATTGTAAAAAAACTCTTGATACAACACCTGATGAAGTGATTGCGGACTATCGCTATGGTTATATCGCGTCTATCCTCAATGAAGGGATCATCTCAAGAAATAACCGTGCTGAACGACTGGAATTGAGCGACAGGATCGACAAGGTTCTGACCAACAGGTTGTTTGGTCCGATCATTCTGCTGGGCGTTTTATATGGAATGTTTGTTATGACATTCACCGTAGGCGCGATTCCAATGGGATGGTTGGAAACCTTTTTCGGGTTTCTGGGCGATACCGCTACAAATCTGATCCCCGAGGGACTGATTCAATCGCTGGTGGTTTCTGGAATTATTGATGGCGTAGGAGGCGTTCTTGGTTTTGTCCCATTGATATTATTTATGTTCTTCATGATTGCCTTCCTTGAGGACTCCGGTTATATGGCCAGAGTGGCCTACATTCTGGATCGTATCATGCAGGCGGCAGGTTTGCATGGAGCATCGGTGATGCCCTTTGTCATTTCCGGAGGGATCGTTGGTGGATGCGCTGTGCCAGGAGTAATGTCAACCAGAACCTTGAAAAGTCCAAAGGAAAAATTAGCGACGATCTTAACATTGCCCTTTCTAACCTGTGGCGCCAAAACACCCGTGGTACTGTTGCTGGGCGCGGCATCTTTTCCGGAATATGGACCACAAGTGTTGTTCGCCAGCGTTCTGCTGGGTTGGACGGTTGCGCTGGTTTCAGCCAGAGTCTTGCGTTCTACTGTAATCAAAGGGGATTCGACACCATTTGTGATGGAACTTCCCCCCTATCGATTGCCAACACTGAAAGGTTTGCTCATTCATACCTGGGAACGAGCCTGGAACTACATTCAAAAGGCCGGGACGGTTATTTTGGCCATATCCATTTTGCTATGGGCGGCCATGACATTTCCGCAACTGCCAGAGGCACAGGTTCAGGAATTCCAGCATCAAAAAGTGGCACTTGAGGAAACGCTGACAGACAGTTTGACCGCTGAAGAAAAGGCTGAAATCGAGCAAAAAATGTTAACAATTGATAACAATCAGGCAGGCACAGCCTTACGTTATTCCTTAGCGGGAAAATTAGGCACTGCTTTAGAGTCAGTCAGTTCTTATGCTGGATTTGACTGGAGGGTGAATATCGCCTTGATTGGCGGTTTTGCCGCAAAAGAAGTCATTGTCTCCAGTCTGGGCACCGCTTATAGCCTGGGAGAAGTAGACGCGGAAGCATCAGAAGCATTATCCGACCGATTGAGAGCAGATCCCAATTGGACATTTTTAACAGCAGCCAGTTTGCTGGTGTTTGTCATGTTGTATGCGCCCTGTTTCATTACAGTTGTGGCGATCGCCAGGGAAACTTCGTGGAAATGGGCAGGGTTCAGTATCGTGTGCAACACGATCATCGCCTATGTATTAGCCGTAGGTGTTTATCAAATTGGTTCGTTGATACTTCAAATCAATTGACCCCAGTTCATTCTCCTCTTTGAAGAAATAGTCCTCATAAGCCGCAAAACTGATTCAACATGTTTTTGCGGCTTTTTTGTTTTCCACCAAAACAATCTATCCTTATAAAGTTAAAATTGACTTTAGCGCCCTCGTAATTATAAATTCCCTGAATATTTGCTCGCACCAGGAGATCAACTTGTTTGAAGTGTGTCATCTTGTCCCTCTTAAATGGTTGGTGCTATGGTCTCCCGTATCAGTCATTAATAAAACGGAATAATTTTTATGCTGGAAATATTCTTTGAACATAGAAAAGCGCTTTTCGCAGAAATGTTGGGAACCTTTGCCCTGGTCTTGGTCGGTGCAGGCTGTGTGATCATGGAAAATCACACAGGAATGTCACATTTAGGATTGCCTGATGGAAAGGTGGGTCTCACTGGAATCGCCTTTGGCCATGGATTGACCTTGATGGCTATGATCTTTGCTTTAGGTTCTATTTCCGGAGGCCATTTTAATCCTGTGGTTTCAGTCGCGTTCTGGTCCCAGAAAAAACTGAACAATGACTTGTGTATCGGCTATATCGCCGCCCAGTTTGCTGGCGCCATCGCAGCGGCCTTGATGCTCGCGGGTTTCTTTCCCGATGAAATTGCGCTTGCGACGCTGGGAACACCAGTTCTGGCTGCAAAGGTTTCTCTTGCCAAAGGAATGTTTTTAGAGGGATTGATCACATTTTTGCTGGTGATAACCATATTGTTTTCAACCCATGAGGATAATCCTCATCGAGCGTTTGCACCAATCGCGATTGGCATGACTTTAGTCGGATTGATCCTGTTAGCGGGTCCGATGACGGGAGGATCTGCCAATCCAGCACGTTACCTGGGGCCTGCACTTGTCTCCTTGAACCTCAATCATTTTTTTCCGTACATGTTTGGGGAGTTTGCGGGTGGATTGATTGCGGCGTTTGTATTCAGTCTCATCCAGGAAACTGGATTTCCGACCTTCGTAAATCTGACGGAATCTCAAACAAAGAAAAAAAACAATACCGTATCCCGACCTGTTGAAGCAGCTTCTTTGAAAGAAACAATTCAAGTCCCGACATCGACTGAAACGGTAAAACCCGCAACTGCCCCGGATAAAAGTACCGTTCGAAATGCATACAACTTATTGAAAAATGGTCAACAGGCAGAGGCGATTACAGCGCTCAAGCATCTGTTGTCAGAGTTCGCCCAATGTGATGCTGAAATACAGAATCGTATTCTAGGACTTAAAATTATTTTTGAAGAAGAATTGGGACCAATCAAAGACCTCGAAGGCTTCAGTCAACTTACAGCTAAACCAGCCTGATTGACAATGTGCTAAACCCGGGAACATGGATCATTGATTCAGATCATCAGGAAAGGGCAGGAAAAACGTCTGTTGAGCCAGATAATCCGTCTCAAAACGAACGATCCAGCTTCTCAGGAGATGTGCCATTACACTGAAAGATGATTTTTCATTACGATAACTTTCCAGGGCGTCCAGAAAAAAAGCTTTCTCCCTTGCTTGCAACTGTTTTGAAAAATAGCCAAGTGCATGCATCAAGGCATTGATGTTATTGCTGATCCTGGCTGGTCTGGAAAGTGCTTTTTTTAGTTCACTTTCATAAAGTGACAATATTGTTGAAATTTGCATTTTATCCGGATTAGCGACAAGTCTTCCCAAAACCCTCATCTGTGCCTGGTTGTAGGCCATCAGTAACAGCTTGTTTTCTGATTGAAACTGAACCAGTTCAGCCATATTTTTTGATTGTTTTACCTGTCGAAATCTTGCCAGAGTGAAAAGTTTTGTCAAAAAATGCTCCCTGATTCTGACATCATGCAATCGTCCTTCATCTTCAATGGCCAAGCCCTCAAACTTTTGCACTACCGCCTCAGCAAATAAACCGGAACTTTTCCCAATCGGGATTTTTGAATCAATCGCAGGGAAAATTTTTACATCCTTGATTCCACATGAAGGAGAACGCCCCTTCAGTAGAAACCCATCCACATCGGCCAGTTCATTGACAAAAGAGTGAGAGAAATCTCTCATTTTTTGTGTAAAATCCAATCCCGTCGCAGGTTGTTGCAGAATTTTCTCCTGATGATTCATCACAACCCTGATGGGTTCCCGTGGTATTCCCATACCGATAGCGACTTCAGGGCAGACTTTTTTGAAATCAACGTACTGATTCAATTTTCTGACAAAATCATTGGGCATCGCCTGTCCATTATATCGGCAGGATTCAAACTCCAGACATTGGGAAACAACAACAACGGGACGAATTTGGTTCATGGTATGACTCAGGAGAAAATCAGTGATTGAAATATTTATTCTTGTTCCTTGATATTCAGGATCTCACAAATCCGGTATTTATGCTCCTTGTTGCCCGAACATAGTAGATCTATCATTTCCAGTTTTTGTGCATCAGTCAGAATCACAGGTCGTTTTTTCCGGATATCCAGATGTTTCACCTGATTCAATCCGGTTGTTACTGATTCCGAAATTCCCACCATCCCTGTTACGATGGTTTCAGACAGTTCAGCAACGCCTGTAGCCACTGTCTCGGAAAGTCCCACAACACCTGATGCCAGAGCTCCCGCCGTGGAAATAAAGTCCTTTATGGTTTTACTCCCACCTTTTTTCCCCTGACTTGAAATCCACATTGGCAACGAGACGGATTGCTCCAAACCAAGTTTATCGGGAGTTATATTCAAGGCCTCCATCAATTTTGTGATTTTACGTTTGGGTATCGCTATCTTGCCTTCTTCTATTTTGTGAATCACCTGGCCCGCTGAATTTTCTGCATAACCTATTTCCATACCAAGCTCTTTCTGGGTCAGGCCCTTCTCAAGTCTGGCTCCGCTGACGATCTCCCCAAGGAGTTTTAGAAATTGTTTTTCTGGTTTCATAGTTATTTTATAGTTAAATTTTGACTATTTTTATTTAGTTAATAAATAAGTATTGACTTATTAAAACAGATAAACTACTATTTGATCACGATAAACAACAAACCAAATCAATCTCATAATTTTGGAGGAAGTATGAATGCAACAGAAATCAAAAACAAAGTAGAACAAACGCTGGAAAACACTGTGAATGCTGTTGAGAGCATCCATAAGACACTGGTCAACCATCCCTTTGAACTTCTTGAAAGTGTGGAAACCTTCAAGACTCCAGTTCAAAAAGCTCGAGCCTTACATGATAAGGCCACAGAAAGTGTCTATAACCAGATCAGGAGTATCAATAAAATATTGAGCAACTACCTTTCAACCTTGATACCTGAACCTGTATCGGCCTCACAAGCCAAAGCACATTCTTCAACAGCTAAACCAGCTAACAAGACAAAACCTCAAGCAAAAAAAACAACCAGTAAAACAACAGCAAAGAAAGCTTAATTTCTAAACACAACAATTTAATTACTAAGGAATGTATGGAAAAGCTGAATGAAATCAATAAAAAAGTTCATGAATTTACATTACAAAATGTTGGACGTGTTGAAGAAGTCTATCACAGTGTGAGTGACAGAGTGTTTGCCTCTATTGGACAGGTTGACGTCCTTAAAAACATCGCCACAGATATTAAATCCATGGAGGGACGATTGTCCAATGATGTTTTTACAAATATCAGAACTATCAGTAAGAAATCTGAAGAATTGATTACCGATATTTTGAACAAACTCCCCGGAAAAGCCGCATAGGGTGTCTGGTGCGACACCATGAACCACACCAGTGGTTCATTTTTGAAAGGAAAGAGGTTTCCTCCCCTGGTCTCTTTCCTTTCCCTCTCTCAATCATTCCCTAAAAAACCAAGCGTTTCTGAAAACTTCGAATCATCTTGTTCAACTGTTTTGAAGACGCCATTCCACCAACAAAACGGTCGGGTCTTAACAGAACAAAATCAATGCCTTTGATTTGTTTAAAATATTTTTCCAAATCACCATACACATCAATCACGCGGACTAATCGAGCATCATCCATGGGGGTTGGCGATTTATTCAACAGTTTGTCTATGGAAACAATCTGGATGTAACTCATTTCCATCGCCTGACAAGCAATGATCGAATCCTGATTCAATAGATTCAACGGATTCAAATTCCATCCCAGCAAAGTAAAATAAGGCCCCATACAATCATCAAGGAGTTTTCTTTCTCCGCTGACAAGCTGAATGGATGGCTGGATAAAAAGCTGACCCACATAATCCTGATCATTTGACGAGGTAGATACTACGATACTATTTTTTCCCAAGGGAATTTTGGGTGTAGGTTTCAAGGCCTTATCAAACAACCATTTATTCACAAGGGCTGAATTATTGAAATACTTGATCAGGGAGTCCCGTAAAAGGGCCATGACATTGCTGGAATAGGTCAACATTTCCAGATTCATGCGTGCCATCTGAATTTCATGTCTGATCAGATGTCCCCGTTCATTGTCATAGCTATTGAGCAGATCTTTTCCTGCTTTGCCTTTAATCAATAACACGACCTTCCAGATCACATTAAGCACATCCTTGAACCCTGAAATCACGCCCTGTCCAGCAAAGGTCGGAATCATTCTGGCCGCATTTCCCAAGAGCACCACCCGGCCTTTGCATGTATGATCAACCGTCTTTGCATAGACATTATATATCTGCTTATGACTGATATCCGGGGTACGGTCTCCAATCCAGGGATTTAGCAATTGATGGATTCTCTCAGTCTGTAAAAGGCTCGCTTCGTCTTCCCCGGGCAACACCAGAAATTCCCATCGTCGATGTCCCATGGGCAACGGATAACAAATGGCTGGACGCTCAGGATTACAATGAAACTCGATATAATCTGTCGGCAAAAAATCATGTTCTGTTTCAACAGTAAGCCATTTGATACAATAATTATTTGTATTAAATTTTTCCCCGATCAGTTTTCGGACAGTACTGTGTTCACCATCACAACCCAGTAAAATCTGGGTTTTAAACTCATGAATTTCTCCATTTTGATTTTTGTATTGAACGAGTAAGCCATCCTCCTGTTCCTTAAAGGCTATCAACTCCGCATCAGGAATCACATGCACATGCGGATATTTTTTCAGATTCGCCATCATATTCGATTCCAGAACAGGTTCCAGAAACGTATTCAGGCGATAATGACCGAAGTTTTTTTCATTGGCCGCAGGCACAATTCGATACAGGGTTCCGAATGTGGAGGATAGAATATGGAGTGGTACCCCTGTGTGAATGCTATCGCTGGATTGATCAAGTAAATCGATATTTTGTAGAATACGAAGTCCTTCATCATCAATCAGTACAGCGCGTCTTTGAAAAGACGGTTCTTTTTTTTTCTCAAGTACCTGTGTCTTGATATGATATCGCGCTAATAAATTTGCAGCGAGCAAACCCGTTGGGCCACCACCAACAACAGTGACTGGAATATCTTTCATAGTTTTTGGTTTCTAAAGAACATCTTGAGGAATTTTCCAGAAAAAATTCTAATTGTTTATCTCGTCGAAAAAAATTGGCTTCAATGTTCTCTAAAATACTCGATACGAACTGTCCATGTTTTTATGTAAAAAATTACAAATATCATTTCATTTGACATTCATCATTCAGTTCCTGCATGCATATTGTAAGGAGAATAATGTGTATTTTAAAACTCTGTAATCAACTATCTGAGGTCAGACATGGAATCTTTGCTCAATGAAGACATGCCCGCCAACGCAAAAAACTGGATCGCTCATGCCATTGCTGGAATGGCCATTGCGGATGGACGTGTAGACTCTTCTGAACTGGTGTTCTTAAAAGAAGCCATGTCTTTTCTGAATGATCGGGAATCCATCAATAAAATTCTAACCTTCGTAAAACAGGGAAAAGTTCCTGAACTTCCCGCCATAAGCCTCGATAAAAACGCGGCATTTTCCATATTAAAACACTTGACCCAAATTGCCATCATTGATGAAGATCTTCATGAAAATGAAACTTCATTTTTACACTCAGCAGGTGAAATACTTGGATTTCCGCCCAGTATCACTGAAAAATTTTTATCCATTGCCCACAAAAATCTGGAATCTCGAGTTGCCAGAGGATTGCTAAAAGTTCAGGGATCCCAGGAAGAGGTGCGATGCAAAGACATGACGCTTACTGGTTGCATGGTGGATCTGGATTATGTGGTCAATCCCATGACTGTCGGAGAATTACAGGTTTATGCAAAAAATAACGAAGAAGAAATGTTGTGCAGTGTGATTCCCTGCATTGTAAAATGGTTTCGGAAAAAATCATCCGGGAAAATCGCCATCAAGCTTGAGTTCAAGGAAGAAATAAATGTAAATCATGGTGTTCTGCAGATTGTTGATCCTGACTCCTGTATTATTGGCGCACAAAAAGAACTGGTTACAAAATCATCAGCTCTTGCCGGAAGATATGTCCAGTGCCGTATTTGCATGACATCAGAAATCCCCTTCTGGTCGTTGCGTCCTGGAAACATGATTCCTGAAACCAATATTTTCTGGGTTCCGATCTATACAGAAGCCTACAAAGGCAAGGAACTTTGCAATTTCAATTTACAAAGAATCACAGTCTGCCCCAACTGTTTTTTTGCCAGTGACATTCTACATTTTTTTCATTTGCATGGTGAAATCCAGATGCCGGCAAGTTTTGATGTTAAATTATTTTCAGTCAGGTGGAAAGAAACCATTAATGGACGAAAATCCATCTTGAGGGGCACATTGGAAGAACTTCTTTCAGAAAAGCGTCCCCTAGAGCAGGCTATTGCCACCTATACCATGGCCGTTTACACGCATGATTTATTATCACGTCAGGTTCAGATGACTTTTTTTCATCAGCAACAATCAATTTTTTATTTATTGATTCAGGCCGATCTTTACATGCAGATCAACAAAAAGCATGAAGCCGAAAAAAATTTAAGAGAAGTGATCAAACGGTTGGAATTGATCATGCTGAAAACCAAAAGTGTGTTCTGGATTCAAGCTGTAGAACAGTTAGCCATGATCAAACTCTATTTTCAGGAAGATAAAGGGGTTTCCAAACAACTGACCCAACTGGAACGCTACAAGGAATCTCACCCGCCCAAACCCTCAACAGCGGAAGACGAAGCCCTTGAAAAAGCAATTGAGTCCCTCAAACAGGCCAATCTGGACCCACAATCCTATTGGAGTTCAAAACGTTCCCACTTTCATAGAAATCAATGACCCCGCATTGTTCTCCGAACAACTTGAAAACAAATCAATCAATGGCTTGAAACGTTCCTTAAACAAAAATGTCCAGCACCAGGACATATACGATGGGGCGTTCCACATCCTCCCTGATCACATGGGTGATTTCATACCCCACATTCTCATAAATAAAACGTTCGCCCTCGACCAACTGATTCTCCGTAAGCCACAATTGTATGGTTTCCTCATATTTCAGGGCACCATGAACATTTACCAGAATTTTTTCTGAAGATTCGCTCATATTTTCATTATTAAGGATGGAATTGATGGTTGTAATGCCACTCCGGCATTTTTATTGAGACTTTAATAATCGAATCAAATCTCGCCTTGAAATCACTCCAACCAATTGTTTGTCATCATCCACCACAGGAAAACTGTGAATACTGGACTGTGCCATCAGTTCCAGAACATAAGTCAGCGGATGCCATGCTCTGACTGTCACAAGTTGGGAAAAAATATGTCGAATGGTTCGTTCCTGAGCAATATTTTCATAGGGTCGCGGATTTCTCAGGTCGGTTCCAAACACAATAAACGCTTTTAGAAAATCGTATTGTGAAACAATTCCAATCAGTTCCTTATTTTCAAGCACGGGAAACATATTGAATTGATATTCATCAAACAATAATTCCAAGTCATGGATACTCATATCAGGATGTACCGTGATCACATTTCTGGTCATTCCATTTTCAACCTTGCCATTCACAAAATTTTGCATAAGTCCTTTACCGGAAACCCAATTTTGGGGATTATTTTGAAGATTCTATGGTGATATTGTCAATCAAACGAGTCTTACCCACCCAGACCGCGGCAACAAACAAGGTTTGTCCCTCAAAATGTGACTGGGGTTCCAGGGTTTCAGGATCAACAAAAGTGGCGTAATCCAGACGAACTGAGGAATGTGTCAGGATTTCCGCGTGTAGAACACTGATGATTTCTGAAAAATTATATTTTTTTTCCTCCAGGACAAGAGACTTTGCCAGTTTCATCGACCGTTGGATTCCCAGGGCATATTCTCTTTCCGCTGTTGACAGATACCGGTTGCGCGAACTCATGGCCAGGCCATCTGGTTCCCGATGAATCGGGGCTTCGATGAGTTGAATTGGAATATTGAGATCCCTGACCATTTGACGGATGATCAAACATTGCTGATAGTCTTTTCTGCCAAAAATAGCCACATCAGCTTGAATGATATTGAACAGTTTCAAAACAACCGTGGTCACCCCTCTGAAATGCCCGGGTCGGGATGCGCCTTCAAGTTTTTGGCAGACGGGCGTTTCTGGTATGACCCAGGTTCCATAACCTTCAGGATAGATCTCTGATACTTCCGGCGTAAAAAAACAATCCACGCCCGCACGTTGGCCAAGCCTCACATCATTTTCGAGAGTTCGGGGATATTTATTAAAATCTTCATGCGGTCCAAACTGTGAGGGATTCACAAAGATAGTCATGATCACATGATCGGCAACAGTTCGAGCCTGATGAACCAGACTCAAATGGCCTTCATGCAACGCACCCATTGTAGGCACCACTGCGACCTTGCCCTTCAAGGCGGAGCGATATTTCCGGAAGGCTTCGATGGATTGAAAGATTTGGCTGTTCATAAATCACATGGAGTTATTTTTGATCAAAAGGAAACTTGAAGATATCGGCTCAATGTTGAAATATTCCTGTCATCTCAAAATTCTGAAAGTTTTTCCTATCGTCGAAATGACACAAATGCATCTCCGGATTCACATCATAACCATGAAACACTATGAAAATTCCTGATAAAATGGAAATTCTCCGTTGGCTTTTGATACTGTTTTTTTTTGGAATGACAGGTCTCGGATTTTATTTAAATTATCAACGTGCCGTTGTCAAAAATAAAGTTCCGATGACTGAACAATCCTTCCGTCAGGATTCGCCCAACTCAGAACAGGAGCGTTCTGATTATATGAATTCCCACTAACGCGACCACAACGGAGATATCCAGATTTCCAATTGGCGGAATGGTTCTGCGGATTGGCGTCAAAACAGGCTCACAGACTCTGCTCAGAAACCTGTTGACAGGGTGCAACGGATCAAATTGAATCCAAGACATAACCGCATAGCCTAGCAAACAAAAACTGTAGAGACCTAAAGCAGCGTCCAGGACTCGGATCATGGATACAAAAAGTGATGTCATGATTCTCCTTATATTAGAAATATGAGTTAGTTTTTACGAGGTTCCACCGCTTCCATCAACACCCCTCGAAAACCTGATTTTTCTAAAGCCAGCAAGGATTTAGCGGCCCGTGGAGTTTCTTCCAGCAATGAATTTTTATACAAAACAGGACTATTTTCTGACTGTTTCAGCCCCTTCACCATTCCATGCATCACATGAATAATGGCTTGTGCGGTTTCTTCTCTTGAGAGCCCCAAGGCACCGCCACCATCAGTCAGTGCTTCAATCAGAACACTTCCAGTCAAGGCTCCCAGATGAAAGATTCTTTCCAGAGTATCCAACTGATATTCAGTGTGAACCTCCTGAATGAAGGAAAACATCGACAGGCATTGCCGCACCTGATTCATGTCCTCCCTATCCACCAGTTCTGATCCTGTCAAGGCGATCACAGAATCCTGAGGATTGACAGGATGATTCGAAACACATTGCACCATTTTATGCGGATTGATTTCCTGAGTCATCCGGGCAAAGGACACATCATTTTTTAATAAAACCAGAATATGCCTGTCCGCAATCAATAACCTGATCCTGGTCAGCAAGGGTTTGAACTCGAGGAACGTTGAATCCATGAAAATCAGTTTACACTGACTGAAAAGTTGATCCAGATTCCATTCCACCCGAGTGCCAGGCAACAAAGCATTTTCCGGTAATTCTGTCAGCGGATGGATACAGAATACCGGCGTGTTCCGGAATTTCTGCCCTTGGGACACGGCCTGCAACCTTTTGCCAAAAGGACCCCAACCGATGAATCCCAAAGTGCCCAACTCTGCGTCATTCATGATTTCATGCGTTTTGAGTTCAACCACGTTGCCCAAAGATAGCCCTCCCTATACGAATCATGGTTGCCCCTTCACGAATGGCTGACGGATAGTCGTCACTCATTCCCATGGATAGCTCCGTCAAGCCCTCATATCCCAAATGCTGTTTCATTTTAGTTTGCCAATGACTCAACTCCCGAAATCCGGCCTGAGTAGCCGCCTCCTCCAGGGTAGGATCGCCAATGGTCATTAAGCCTCGCCAGACGAGGTGTTTGCATTGCAGCAGGGTGGTGCCAAGTTCCAGAACATCGTCATAGCGACACAATCCTTCCTTGGAATCTTCTCCAAAGATATTTACCTGTATCAACACTTGCATGGTCCAGCCAGCTTCAGCGCATTTTTTTTCCAGCAATGCGGCCAGATCCTTCGAATCCAGTGAGTGAATCCAGTGAAATTTTCCAGCGCAAAATTTTGCTTTGTTTTTTTGAAGATGTCCGATCAGATGCCATTCCACATCGGCCCTGTTCAACGCTTCAATTTTAGGAATGGCTTCCTGAACCCGATTTTCCCCAAATTGAATATGGCCAGCTTCCACGGCCAACCGGATGGCTTCTACAGGATGGGTTTTGGAAACAGCGATCAAACGGATTGTTTTGGGATCGCGTCCAGCCTGTAGGGCCTGATGGGTGATGTTTTGCACAAGGTCTTTCAGGTTATTTTCAAGGGAATACAAATTGGTCATGAGGTGTTTATTTCGCGGGTTGTGCTTGCAGTTTCCACAAGCCCAATTGATTGGCCTGCGCGTATTTTTCGGCATTCTGATAATCGACATGGTATTTGCCCGGCGTGTCTTCCAGAAGATAAAACGACCAGCCATTTTTGATCAACCATTCGTTGATACTGGTATCACTGGCCCAAAGCTCACCCACCATACGATAAATTTTATCCAGATATTTATACTCGACCCGAACCCGGCGCCCATAAAACAGTTTGCCAAGTTCATAAGCCACCTTTTTTTTGAACCAGTCATTATAAGCCTTGCCCTGACTGATGGATTGCTCTGGTGACACAAAACGCAACCATACTCTGATTTCCTGACGGGAAATATTAAGATTGTTTTTGGACAATTTAAAGGTCCATTTTCGAAATTCAGATTTGTCATCAATGCGAATCCAGATGCTTTCCGAATCAGAAACTCTCCCGACCACACCTTCCAGCATATCAGGAAAAGCCTGCCCGGATTGATCGCCCAGGCTATTGAATAAATTGCTTCGGCTTTCACTGAGCGACTGAGCCTGTGTGTTGAGCGCAGACAAAAAGAACAGGATCATAAACAGGGATCTGGCAGCCATCATGATGTTCCTTGTGAAATTGATTGATAATGATGCAAGGCCTCCAACAACCGCATAATCTGCTCTTGTTGATTATGAACATGCAGGCAGATTCTGAGACGCTCAGTTCCGGCGGGAACGGTCGGACTTAAAATCGCTTTGACCGCAAACCCTGATTTTTGCAGAAACAAGGCTGTCTGTCTCGCCTTCTCATTTCCAGGAATGAGTGCCCCCTGAATTGGACTGTAACTCTCAAGAAACGATATAGCAGAACCGGAACGGAGTTGCGACCGAAAAAATCTGATCCGTTCATGAAGGGCCTCCAGCATTTCCGGATGTTGTTCCAGAAAATCATAGGCGCATTGAATGGAAATCAAACTGTGTGCGGGAAGGGAGGTACTGTAAATCAGGGATCTGGCATGATTGATCAGATAATTTTTCAAAATTTCCGGACCAAGCAATATTGCGCCGTGACACCCCATGGCTTTACCAAACGTATGAATCCTCGCAAAAATCTGACTCTCCAGTCCCAGTTCAACCACGCGCCCCCGGCCCTGTGGACCAAAAACCCCGGTCCCATGGGCTTCATCCACAATCAGCATTGCGCCTGTTTCCTTACACAGTGAGGTTAACTCTGTCAGCGGCGCAAAATCACCATCCATGGAATATACCGATTCCACCGCAATGAACACTTGCCCGGAAGCCTGCCGCAGTTTTTCTTTCAGATGGTTCAGGTCGTTGTGTCTGAAGGAAAAATGCCGGGCAACTCCAAGTCGTAGACCATCACGGATCGACGCATGGATCCATTGATCATACAGTACCGTATCGCCTTTTTGGGGGACACAACTGAAAAATCCCAGATTGAGGTCATAGCCGGAATTGAACAATAAACCTGACGAAGCCTTATGAAAGGTTGCGATACGTGTTTCCAGCGCTTCAGCCAGGAGGCTGTTTCCGCTGATCAGTCTGGAGCCTGTGGAACCTGTGGCCGGAGGCGACAAGGCGACCATTTTTCGCAAAACAGCATCATGCAACTCATGGGATCGGGCAAATCCCAGATAATCATTGGAACAGAAATCTATGAGGGAATGATATTGCTCCAACTGGCGAAGCAAACCTGCCTCCTGACGTTTCAGCAACAGGTTCTGGAGCAATTTTTCAAAGGAATCCACAAACGGTCCAATCAACCGTGATGATGGTGGTGGTGATCATGATCATGACCAATGGTGTATTCATTGACAGGTCGGGGTACCAGGCCAAGAATATCAAACATCTGCTGATCCAGATCCACATCAGGATTGGGCGTCGTCAACAGTTTTTCGCCGGCGAAAATGGAATTGGCTCCCGCCAGAAAGCACAAGGCCTGATCAGACATACTCATCTGGGTTCTTCCCGCAGACAACCGCACTGTTGATTTGGGCATGATAATCCGGGCTGTTGCCACCATGCGTATCATTTCCCAGATAGCGACCAGTGGCTGATTTTCCAGAGGAGTTCCTTTGACTGGCACCAATGCGTTGACTGGCACCGATTCAGGGTGTGGAGTCAAATTGGCCAGAGTGAACAACATGCCAATGCGATCACTGTGAGATTCGCCCATGCCAATGATGCCCCCTGTGCAAACAGAGATACCTGCCTCCTGAACATGTTTAATGGTTTTGATCCTGTCATTATAGGTTCTGGTAGAAATAATTTCTGAATAATAATCTTCCGAAGTATCCAGATTATGATTATAGGCGGCCAATCCGGCTTTGGCCAGTTTATCAGCCTGATCCTGATTCAGCATTCCCAACGTACAGCAAACCTCCAACCCTTCCTTGTTGACGGCAGTGACCATTTCCAGAACCCTGTCAAATTCTGAATTATCCTTAACATTTCTCCAGGCCGCACCCATGCAGAAGCGTGAGGACCCGTGTTCCCTGGCTTTTTTTGCGGCCTCAACCACCAGCTCCAGGCTCATCAGTTTTTCTGCGGGCAGACTGGTCTTGTGACGGGCAGATTGTGGGCAATAACCACAATCTTCAGTACAGCCTCCAGTTTTGATGGAGAGCAAGGTGCACTTCTGAACTTCTCGCGATGGATGGTTTTCACGATGAATGGTTGCCGCACGAAAAATAAGATCCATCAACGGGGTGTTGTAGATCTCGGTGACTTCGTCCAAAGTCCAGTTATGTCGGGTTTCCTGCATTGAATTTCTCTGATAGAGTTGGTGTCTTATGACAAAAAAATGGAAGCATGATGCTGTTTCATAAAAGAGCATCCACTTTATTTCAAGTTATTTCAGGGAGTGTTTCAGAAGGATAAATCATGCGGAATTGGCGATATACACCACTTTTCCATCACAATATTTGCAACGATAGCGATGAATGGCTCTGTTCCTGCGAAAAGCTGGAAGTTGCCAGCAGCCATTGACGCATTTTTTAAAATAGGGAGACTGTGAAAATTCTACAGAGTGGCAACGTTCCCCCGAGCAACCAAGCTCCTGGGCTTTGGCTCGCCAGACATTGTCATGACCATGACTGGGCCCCACGAGTGCATGAGCGATTTCGTGCAACAGGGTATCCGTGATTTCCACGTTGCCGGCGGATCTGACAAAACCACGGGACATCGTTATTTTTTTTGCTCGATAACGACAGTTTCCAGCCCTGCGACGGGCATTATCCAGTTCAAACCGCCATCCTCTCTGCCAAAGCCAGTGTTCCCGTAAAAGCCGTTCAGCTTCTGCCATGACACGCACTTCAAGGGGATCCTCAGATTTATCAGAATAGGGCTTTGTTCTAGTGTCAGAAGTTGAGGTGAGGAATGCTTTCTGCAGAAAACCAAAAGGGTTAGAGCCACTCATGAACGTCTCACGCAGGAAACATTTGTTTCAATTTATCAATCAGCGTTTTTGCGTCAAAGGGTTTGACGATATAGCCATTGACTCCGCTTTTTATGGCCGCCAGCACATTATCTTTCTTGGCTTCCGCAGTGAGCATCAACACCTTGATGGATTTATATTGTTCGTCTTCCCGCAATTTTTTCAAAAAATCAATCCCGTTCATTTTGGGCATATTCCAATCAAGAATAATCAATTGGAATTTATCTCGTTCATCACGGGGAATCTCCATTTTTTGCCATGCGGTTGTTCCATCATCGGCTTCAGTGACATTCTTCAATCCCTCATCAAACAGAGCTTTTACTACCACACGTCTCATTGTGGGTGAGTCATCAACCACCAGGATGTTTAAATTCTCGTTAATCGACATATTAAGGTCTCCTATAGTTTTTTTGCAAAAAAATCATGCTAGGAAATGAGACAAACTCTAAAAAAGAGCAAGAAATTTTATGATTTTTTTTACAGTGAGATTCAGTCTGATGTAAAAAACTTGTTTTGAACAGGGGTTGAGTTAGATATTGAAACCGTTATCAGTATCACAAACCTTTTGTTGCTGTAAATTTTCTGGTGACGGCAACCGAATCAAGCCATCGCAAGGTGTCATTCCGTGCTTGACACGGAATCCATCGGCGCACTCCTGGATCCCCGTTTTCACGCGGATGACATCGTGGCGGGCCACAGGATTTCATCACCAAATTATTTACAGCAGGAACCTTTTTAAAGGATGGCCTGATCATGTCATGGGATCTATCTCCACCAGAAAATTCAGCTTTGAAAGATCATGATGTCGCCCCGCAAGGACAACATCTGCAAGGAAAAAGGATCGCGCTTCTGATTTCCGGAAGCATTGCCGCCTATAGAACACCTGATCTGGTGCGGGATCTTCGTCGTGAAGGCGCGGATGTGGTGGTGTTTGCCACACAGGAAGGCCTCAGGTATGTGTCAAAAGAGTCGCTGGAATGGACCTCTTTGCATAAAGTCATCGACGAGTTCACTGCGGAGGCGGAGCATTTAAGCGATACTTTTCCGTTTGATGCCTGGCTGGTGGCCCCTGCCACTTACTCTGTTATCAATAAAATGGCCTGCGGCATTGCGGATTCCGTGGTGACTTCCACGCTGGCCTCCGCTCTGGGCAAACTGGAACGATTTCATAAACCTGTTTTGCTGGCTCCGGCCATGCACGGTTCCATGCACAACAGCATTCTGACCAAATCCATGGGAGAATTACAGCAGAAAGGTGTCATCCTGATCCCGCCACGTCAGGAAAATGGCAAAAACAATCTGCCATCCAACGAGATACTGACAGCTCATACAATCCGCGCCCTGAATCAATCGAAGCTCAACGAGAAATCAATCTTGATCACTGGCGGCCCCACCCCTGTACCCATCGACCACATCCGCCGGATAACGACCCATTTCACGGGTGCGCTTGCCATTGAAATTGCTCGCGAAGCGTGGTTTCGTGGTGCCGATGTCCATTTGCTTCTGGGAAAAGGAAGCAACACGCCCCCGGTATTTCTTCAATCACAGATAGTCTCGACCTTTGACGAGTATAAAACCCGGATTTTAGAAGCCTTGACACGTCAGACCTTTCATTGTGGCATTTTTTCCGCGGCGGTAGCCGATTATCAACCCGAAATGATTCATCCCGGAAAAATCCCCAGTGGAACCGCTGAATTGTCATTGAAGCTGGTTCCTACCCCAAAAGTAATCCAACTGGTTCGTCAACAATTTCCTGAACTGTTCATGGTTACTTTCAAATATGAGGAAAATCTGTCACATCAGGCTTTGATGAGCATCGCCCGAAAACGACTCGAACAAAATTATAACCTCGTTGTTGCCAACCGGGGTGAAGAATCAGGACCCCATGGGGAGCAGGTTGCCTGGTTGGTAGCGCCCGGACTTGAGGAAGTTTCTGCCACTGGTAAACCACAAATTGCCAAAGCCTTGATCAATTATCTGGAAAACAGCCTTTGAAACACATGAAATTTTTCCTTGGAGCACTTCTCTGGATGCTGTCCGGAATCCACTCACTGAAGGCCCAACCTCCCGTGATTTCTACGACGCCTGAGCAGAATCATGACCTTTTTGAATGGGTCACGATCACTTTTCAGGAAGTTCTCCATTCTGATTCCGCCATCCACAATGTGCAAAAAGCGATTGAAGGCAGAACCTCACTCAAACTGAATCCGGTCCGGAAACGCGTTCAGTTTTCTCTTGAAAATCTGCGTAAATATCCCTTTTTGCATCTGGAAATGTGCCGGGAACCCCCGGTCCTCAAGCTTGCTGAAAAATTTGCCTGGAGAGATTTTTTCAATAGTGGCGGCACCTTGTTTCTGGACGCATGCTCTGGAAGCAATCCCGTCATTTCACAGTGGAAACAGTGGGGGGAGCAGATCTTTGCCAATTCAGGCTGGGTTCCGCTCAACAGCAGTCATACCCTTTCGTTCAGTTTTTATCTGCTTGAAAAAAAAATGCGCTATGCCCGGGGCGGAAATCCGGTCTCGGTGCTGGAAAATGATGGCCGCTTCATCATAATACTCAATCAGTCAACCGCCTGGAACTGGAACTCTTTTGTCGCGTCAGAAGTCAGCCCCTTGTTGAATGAATTTCCCCTGGAACTTCATTTGAGATTTTATGTGAATCTGTTGATGTATCTCCAGACAGGAAATTACAAAAGCGATCAACTGCATTTACCAACCATTCTGCTAAGACGCCGGTGATATGAAATTTTTTCACAAGGGGTTCGTCCTGACAGGGTGCTTCCTGCTTTCTGCCTGTGGATGGACCCATTCCACCCATCATAACGAATCTCGTTTTCCTCACCCACCGGCGTGTGTCAATGCCTATGTGGATCAGATCGATGACATCACGATCCTGCGAATCTTCCCCCACAATTCTGATGCCTACACCCAGGGACTTTTGATCCATCAGGGAGAATTGTTTGAAAGTACAGGTTTGTATGGGCATTCTTCACTACGCAAAGTGGAGTTGGCAACAGGCACTGTTCTTAGCAAAATTTCGCTTGACAGCCAGTGGTTTGCTGAAGGTCTCACCTTGTTTGACAACCGGCTTTATCAACTCACATGGCGTGAAAAAACCGGCTTTATTTATGATGTTGCCACCTTCGAACAAAGCGGAACCTTTGACTATCAAACAGAGGGCTGGGGATTGACCCAGGATGGCACCCATCTGATCATGAGCGATGGCTCATCAACCCTTTATTTCCTTGACCCTCACACAAGGGCGATCATAAAAACGCTGGAGGTCCGGCAACAAAACTGTGCGGTGACCCGGTTGAATGAACTGGAATATGTAGAGGGAGAGATCTGGGCCAATGTCTGGCAAACAGATTTTATTGTGCGGATTGATCATGAAACAGGAAATGTTTTGGGCTGGATCAATCTTCAAAGCTTATGGAATGAAGCGTTGGGAGCCACAGCCGAAGTATTGAATGGCATTGCCTATGATCCTGACAAACGCACACTGCTGGTCACCGGCAAACGTTGGAACAAACTGTTCGAGATCAGGAAAAACCCCTGAATTTCACTGTACCTGTGGGCCGCTGTTGGGAGTTGACCACTTTTTCGGCCCTGTGTCAAAAAATGGATCTTTGCTGTTCCACCTGATTTGTGTTTTATTCTGTAGGAGCCGACCTGTGTGTCTGTCCCGGAGCAGGACGCATACAGAGGTTCGCCCTTACAATCTCATCAGGCATTATGTCGTCTGAACAACACTACTCACTGGAATCTTTATGAACATATCACGACTGACATTCTGCATTGCGTTCATTCTTTCAGGCATCATTCCTGTTCCAGGCAGTTATGCCCAGCAATTGCCTTCTCTTGATAGTGTTACGCTACAACTCAAGTGGAAACACCAATTCCAGTTTGCAGGGTATTATGCCGCAGTGGAAAAGGGTTTTTTCCAGGAGGAAGGACTGGCTGTCAAAATTCTGGAAGCGCCTGCGGATGGCAGTTCTTTTGAGCCTGTTCTGGCTGGTGAAGCAGAGTTTGGAATTGCCATGTCCGATTTGATTCTTCTGCGTGCCAAAGGTCATCCCGTTGTGGCCTTAGGTGCCATTTACCAGCACTCGCCCCTGATTGTGCTGGCACCGGAAAAAAGTGGAATTGACACCGTGCATGATCTGCTCAACCGGAAACTCATGATCGAGCACCATGCCGCTGAAATTCTAGCCTATCTGGAAACTGAAAATCTACCTGCCTCCAAACTGATTTTATATCCGCATACGTTTGATATCTCACAAATCCTTAACGGCGACATTGACGCGATGACTGCATATTCCACCGATGAACCCTTCTTGTTAAAAGAAAAAGGCATCAAATATAACGTCTTTTCGGCAAGAGCGGGTGGCATAGATTTTTATGGAGACATTCTGTTCACCATGGAAGAACAGATTAAAAAACATCCAAAGCGGGTCCTTGGATTTCTCAAGGCTTCCACCAGGGGTTGGGAATATGCGCTGAATCATTCTGAGGAAATCATTGAATTGATCCTGACCCATTACAGCCGGCGACATTCCAGAGAACATTTGAAATTTGAGGCGGATCAAACCAAACATCTGATTATTTCCGATGTGGTGGAAGTGGGTTACATGAACCCCGGTCGCTGGAAGCATATTTCTGAGATATATCGCAAAATGAACATGATCTCCGGAGATGTTTCTCTCGATGAGTTTCTGTATGATAAAAACCCCCTACCCGATTTAAGCTGGTTCTATTGGACTCTTGCCGGACTGACTTTTCTTGGATCTCTTGGATTTATGGTTTCTGCCAGATTCTATAAACTGAACCGAAACCTTGCTCTGGAAATCAAGCAACGCGAAGAATTGCAAAACAAACTGTTTGAAAGTGAACGCTCCAAATCAAATCTGCTGAAAAATTTGCAGGGCATGGCATACCGTTGTCGCAATGATCTGCACTGGACCATGAAATACGTCAGTGACGGTTGTGAAGACCTCACAGGATACCAGGCAGAAGCACTTCTGGAAAATGCTCAGTTATCGTACAATGATATCATTTTGCGCGAAGATAAATCCATGGTGAGTTCAAACATTAATGAGGCACTCAGGGAATTCAGACCATATCAACTGACTTATCGGATAAAAACCAGGACTGGAATTGTGAAATGGGTTTGGGAACAGGGAAGGGGCATTTTTTCTCCGGAGGGAGATCTGCTATATCTGGAAGGCTTCATCACGGATATCAGCCTTCAGAAAAAAGTTGAGGAAGAAAAAGAACAGGCGTTGGATAAACTTGAAGAACAATCGCGGTTGCTGGAAGAAAAATCCGGACAACTTGAAACCCACAACAGACAGATGCTCCGTGATCTGAACTTAGCCGGAGGAATTCAGAGACATTTGTTCCAGACTGATGATGTTCCGGCTTTTATCACCATTGCCACCTGTTTTATTCCCTATTCCCACATTTCAGGGGACATCTATAAAATCTATATGAATTCCAACAACCACCTGAATTTATTTATCGGGGACGGAACAGGGCATGGTCTCGAAGCCGCGCTGTCTACCATGATGGTCAATGCCCTGCTGACACAGTATCCCGATGAAAGACCCATGCAGTTACTACGCTCTGTGAATAAGGTGCTTGAAAAAAACTGGCCCATTGATCGTTTGATGTCGGCAATGCATCTCCAGATCCATGAATCCGGTGAAGCACTTCTGGCAACGGCCGGACATCCGCCGCTTTTAATTGTCTCACCCAATGGTAATGTCAATTTCTGGTTTTCCAGCAATCCCTTCCTGGGGGTTGGTGTAGACACCTTTTTCCAGCATGAAGAACAACAGTTTGTGTTATCCCCGGGAGATCGTGGATTGCTTTATACAGATGGGATCATTGAATGGATGAATCAGGATGAGGAACAGTTTGGAGTTGATGCTCTGGCAAAATTTTTCCAGGAGCACCGCACGATGGATCCTGATGAGTTTCTGCAAACATTACTGAACCATGTCGCTCAGAACCATGCACCAGGAATACCGCTCTCCGACGATCTGACAATGATTTTGTTTGAGTTTCACGGAGTTGCCTGAGCATCACAGGCCTTGCTCAAAAATGCTGAATCCGGAGTTTCATTTCCGTTCACCAGACAACCATCATCTGACATATTTGTCTGCAATGTGAGTTGGTTACTCACACTGAATATATATCCAAATATTAACTGGTCTTTTTAATAGTATTTTTTATGTTTCACCTCTTCTTTCTGAACGTACAAACGATAACATCCATGGGAGGTTTATGCACCAGGTAGTGAAGCTTTCATCCATATTGCCCGAGAATCATTTTCAGACAGTTCTGGATGCGTTCAAATCTTTGAAACAGGGAGAGGCGCTGATCCTTGAGAATACTCTTTCTCTCAGTCCTGTACTTCAAAAAATACAGGAATCCCTGTGGGGGCAATATTCATGGACCCCTGTTTATTCCAAAGAGGGATCGTACACCGGTGAACTCATCAAAGCACCAGCCGCCATACACGCTGGAAAATCCGTCTCTGGTTTCATGCAACAGGAACATGAACTTTGCGACAAATTTTATGCGGAGGGGGAATCAGCTCTCCTTGAAGGAAAATGGGATGCCGGGGAGCAGGATCTGCGGTCCTTTGAGATCAGCATGAGACGTCATTTCAACATGGAAGAAGACGTGTTGTTTCCCGCCTTCGAAGCAGAAACAGGCATGACCCGCGGGCCAACCCAGGTGATGCGCATGGAACATGGGCAAATCAAAGGGATGCTGGATCAAATCAAAAACGCACTGGATGAACACGACACCGATCAGGTTCTTGGTCTTGGGGAGACACTGCTGATCCTGATGCAACAACACAACGCCAAAGAAGAAAACATGCTGTATCCCATGTGTGACCAACATTTGAGAAGTGTTGAAGGGCTTTTGAAAGAAATGCAACAGACGGATGTATGACTAAAACCTTGAAAAACACACAGGGAAACCAAATCATTCTCACCATTGATTGCAGGGAATTGTTGCCGCCGGAACCCTTGGTGAGAGTGTTGGAAGCACTCAATGTGCTGGAAGAAAACCAGACTTTACGGATGCTCCACAGACAAAAGCCCTGTTTGCTGTTTGATAAACTGGACGAACGCGAACTGACGTATCACCTGACAGAATTTGAAGATGGTTCCATCGAACTGGACATCTGGAAAGATCCCTCATGAGAACCTCCGGTCTCAGTCTTGAACAAGCTCCTCCCGAAGATATTCCCTTCCGTTTTTTTATCATGGCTCCCGTTTACGGAATATTGGCGGGAATGCTGCTCTTGTGGAAAGGCCTCTCCCTGTTTCAATCTCAATGGAGCCTTGAAACAGTCAGTCTGACACATCTCCTTACCCTGGGCTGGCTGACCATGATCATGATGGGGGCTTTTTATCAGATGGTTCCTGTTCTTGTCGGAAATAAAGTGCCGGCAATTGTACTGGCCCGTTGGGTTCATGCTCTGCTGAATCTCGGGATAGCGGGATTGACTGGTGGAATGCTCTGGTTTCATCGTCCGGTACTGACAGTGGCATTCCTCTGCCTGATGCTGGCATTTGTTTTGTTTTTAACACAGATCGCCATTGCCCTCTGGACTGTTAAAGCTGACAAGCCTGTTGTTCATGCCATGAGAATTTCTGTCGCAAGTGGTAGTGTCGTGGTTGGTCTCGGATTGTTCATGCTGTCACGTTATCTGGGTTGGAACACCCTCGCTTTTTCGCCGTCAACCATGCGGACAATCCATGTGTCATGGGCCTTTACCGGCTGGATTGGCTGTCTGATTGCGGGGGTGGGCTTTCATGTCATCCCCATGTTTTATCTTACAGGCGCGTTCCCGGGACGCACAGCCCACTGGATTTTGACAGGATTGGCAATCAGCCTGATTCTGGTTTCAATCTGCCTGGCAACGGAATCTTCAGGATGGTGGTTGGCTTTGTGCGTGCTTCCCGGAATAGCCGGCTTTCTGATGTTTTCGGGAAAAATGCTGGAGATGCTTTTTCGCAGGAAACGCAAGATACAGGATTCACCCCTCTTGTTCTGGCAGCAGGGATTGTTTTTTCTGATTGCAAGCTGTCTACTGGTTTGGGTTGCCATCTGGAATGAATTGCCGCAGATGCCTCTTCTGCTGGGCGCTGTTTTTCTGGCAGGTTTCGCCATGTCCATCACGCAGGGGATGCTTTATAAAATTGTTCCGTTCCTGATCTGGTTTCACCGTTTCAGTTCGCTTGCAGGCAAAATCAAAATTCCGTTGCTAAAAGATATCCTCTCAGACCGCCATGCCCGGGGGCAATGGTTTTGTTATGCCGGTTTTACAGGTTTGGTGCTGCCGGGAATTCTATTTCAATCCAGCGAAATGATCAGGGTTGCGGGATTTTTGCTGATAATTTCTTCATCCTTTCTATTCATCAACCTGTTCAAAGCCTACCGGATCGCCCAACCAATAGTCGCCCTTTAACGTAGAACGAGTCATTCCCTTTTGCAAATTATGCAAATTTATCAGTTTTTCTCCTTCACATTTGGTTTATTTTTTGCCAGAAGCAACATAATACCTGATATTTTATTCAACCCGATGAATCAAGGAGTCGCCTTTGGAAGACTTTGACATGGCCACAGACCTTGGGCCAATTACGGTTCCTCCCGGACAGCAAACGCCTGGTCCAGCCTCTGCGTCTCAAAGTGGGGCTGAGTATGGCCGCAACGATGGCTTAAGCGGTGGAGCACCAGTTTTATCACTGGATAAAGCATGGTTGCACCAGAACCTGCTCAACTGGACCGATCATCATCCACGAAAAACCGGTTGGAATGAATCGGATCAAAAAATTTTATTGCAGTTGTTTGAAGAGCTCCATGACCAGAAAGTGACACCTTTGTTTGACGGCTTCTGCGACCACATGAGTGGAATCGATGCCGGCCCCGGGATTGCTCAGGAATTGATTCAACGGTTTCAAAACTTTTTCAGATGGATCATTCGACAGGAACTTGTGGCTGATTTTGTATTCAATGTGAGGTTCCAATCCATCAAGGGGCAGGGGGTCTCGATTGTTTACTGCAATGCCCGAACCGGATTGTTTGTATTTCGTCTGCTGCAGGAATGCCACAAATTTCTAAACCTGCGCTGGCGTCCCTGTGATGCGGAAACAGATGCCCTCTATTTCTCACAGTGGCTGAATTTATGCCGCTCGTTGGCCTTCAGGGAAATGGATGATGAAGTGATGCCCTACTGGGCCAATATGGAACTACAGGACCTGGAATTCCATGATATATCGTTTCATGGAATCCAATCTGTCAGTACCTCGTGGAAGCGTCAAAAAATGCGGTTTGTCCGTTTTCTGGATCCTGTTCTGGAACATTGTGATTTCAGTGAGTGTGAGCTGCTGGATTCCCAAATCATGAATGCCCGACTCCAACATGCGGATTTTAAAAAGTCACATCTGTCTGTAGATATCCGTAACTCGGATTTAAGCCATGCTGACTTTTCGTTTTCCAACATCCGGTTCAGTGCGATGAAAGAATGTGTTCTGGATCATGCAAGGTTTGTAGAATCCAACATGGAGCGGATGGATTTGTATTTATCCCGTGGAACCGGGGTACATTTCAGCCATTGCCAGATGGAAGAAGCCAATTTGATCAAAGGTATTTTTCCCGGGTGTCAGTTTGACCATACCATGCTGAAACGATGTGTCAGCATGGACGCGCAATTCAACGATTGTGACTTTTCCCATGCGGACTTGACTGGGGCCTCCATGAGTCGCTGTGAAGCTCAAAACGCCAAATTCATCAATGCGTCCCTGGTGGAAGCCAACCTGTATCAGGCAAATCTTGAAAATTCAGATTTCACAGCCGCCAATTTGACGGATTCCTACATGATCAATGCCAACCTGGTGAAAGCGGTATTCAATCATGCGATTCTGGAACGCACACTCCTGCGTGGTGCCAAAATGAATGAGTGTCAGATGATCAGCGCAAACCTGACTCAGGTTGACCTCTCCTACGCCCAACTGGTAAAAACAAACCTGGAACACGCGAACATGACGGGTGCTGTCCTGAAATCCGCGAATATGGAAGGAACGTTGTTTACAGGAGCTCATTTGCTTGGCGTTGACCTGACAGGAGCGCATCTTGAAGGCGCGGTGATGAAAAATGTCGATTTTTCGGGTGTGAAACTGACAGAAGCTCAATTACGCAATGCGGATCTGTCGGGAAATAATCTATCCAAAGTCGATCTGACCAATGTCGATCTTCGTGGTGCCAATCTGAGCCACTGCTACCTGGAAAAAGTTGATTTGCGTCATGCGAAAATGGGGCGGGCCAATTTGACAGGAACCCGGATGAAAGGCGCTAAACTGAACAATGCCATGCTCTCAGGTGCCAATCTGTCAACCGCTGATTTGAGAGAAGCAGACCTTCGTGGTACAGATTTAACCGAGCGGGAACTCCGTAAGGCTCACGAGAATGGAGCGTTGATGGAAGATGCTCTGGTCTTTATGAAAGATGCTGATTATCATTGTAAAATTTTACAGGGTGCCCTGATTTTTGTTAAAGTCCCCCCCAAAAAACGCGTGAATTAGAAATTATTTATTAAAATTGAAACAAGAGTCATACCATGATCAAACTTTGCCATCTGCCGTTCTGTTTAATGGAATTCCAGTCGAGTAAACTGATCTATAATAATTTTCATTATTTTCCGGAATATCAGGGTTTCTGGCCTCATCAGGAAGATCTGAACAACAATAATCTTTACAGCAGTATCCTCGCCAAACATGATATTGAAGATCTGGATAAGGTCTTTCATTGGATCGAAACCATCAAACTCTCTCCTCCCAGAGGAATCCCGGAAATAGAAAACCGGTGCCCTGTTCTCACGATTGATCACAACAACCTGAAGTATCATCTGAAATTCAGCATTTATCTGGGAAACAAACAAAGCCCCCTATTTCTGATCCTGCATCTGATCCCTGAAGATCAGATCAACCACATTGATCAGGAGGATCGTCGTATTTTTATGGATCAACTCGAACAATGCCACAGGGGACTCAGTTTCGGTGAAGCTTTTTTCAATTATTCTGTCCAGGATATTGCCATACTGGCCAACACCATCTCCATGATCATCAAGGACAATGACTTGATCAAGTTACCGGATTTAGAATCATCACTCGATCGTATCAAAAAAATTGGAATATGGTTACAACTCCATCAAATGGTGGATACCTGTTTTGAACTTGAAGAAATTCTTGAACAAATGACAACGCAACCAGAATCGTCATTGAAGAGTTTTCAAGCGTTTCAGGAAACCTGGAAAACCTTTGATTCGCTGGTTGCAGTGACAAACGCGGTGGCCAGTTATTCCAGATATCGCAAGGATATCGGCTATTTTCGCATCAGGAGAAGTCCTCTGGGAATGGAAGAGCGCCAGTATCAGGAAATGATCAAGGATTTTGAAATTCTTCAGCAATTGATTCATTATGACAACCCCAATGATCTTGTGAGAAAACATGCTGATAAATGTATGGGATATCTCAAACTGATGGATAAGGTGGTCTTGAATCAAACCTTGGGTCGATTGAAATCGATTGCGGCTGATTTGTCCCATGAACTGGGAAAATGTCTCAGATTTCATATTTCCTGCGAATGGATCATTGTCACAAATCACTATGCACAGCATTTGATCTGCAGATACCTCATCAATGTTCTCAGATATTTGATTGTCGAGCATCTTGAACTTCCCAAAGAACGTGAGATGACGAAAAAACATCTTGTTTCCGAAATCCTGCTCAAGGTGGAGCAGGATGATCACAATGTTTATATTATTTATGAAGATAACGGCTTTGAATTTGACATGGCCAGTGTGGTCGAACGTGCTCTTGAAAAGAAGCTCATCACAGAAACAATGTCAGAATGGATGTTGGATCAGGGACGTGAAAATGTATATAATCTGATGCTTAAACAAGGCTTTGGTCCTCCAGTCAAACCACCACCAAACACCCTCTATGAACAGCATCTTTCATTAATTTACGAAGAATCCAGTAATCTTCAGGGACACATGACTTTTGTGCGCAGAGGTCCATACAATGTTATAAAACTCCGTGTTCCCAAACAATCCAACGGCATCCTGCTTTTCCCCAAAAACCAACCACTGGAATTGGGACTGTTGAGGCTATAAATTCATTGAGATAACCGATCATGAAAATAATAATTTCATGATCGGTTATAAAGGTATTTATGGATATCTCGAATCTGAAAGTATTACCCCGCCCGAATCGTGTGATCTGCCTGGCCATTACTGCTGAACGGCTCAACCAATTCCGTTATCATCTCAAGAGTTGTAAGGTTTCAGTTATCAGCCTTCAGATTTTTATAAGCCATTGAAAATAAAAGTTTTCTGAATATCAAACTTTCAAAGAAACTTTTATGCTTATATTAAAAATCATAATAATTTCAATCAGTTCGTAAAAACTGAGAACTGAAAGCTGAGAACTTACTACTGTCGAGATATCATGATAGTTGGCTATAAAATTTCTTGATTTCAGCTTCATTGGACGGTTATCGGAGGCCTTCTCTAAATCCGTTATAATCAGGATAATGCAAGAAATTTTTTTGACTATTTGAATGGATATGGTTAGACTCCGGTCCGCTTTAAAAATACCTCTCTTGTGGAAATACCTCAAATAGGTTATAGCCAATTTTTCAGACTTCATTTAATTCCCTGAATTGTTCGCGCAGAATGTATTGAATCCAGTTGCTCAACGGCTTCAATCATGATCCGACAGTTTTTCAGGCTTCAATGCGTGTTATCAGTTTAAGGATTGCTCATGATCAACGGTTTCGTAACTTCAACAGAAATATTTGTTCCCAAAATCAAGGTGATTGGTGCCGGCGGAGGTGGGGGAAACGTCGTTACCAAAATGGTGAACGTGGGCGTCAAAAATGTGGAGTTCATTACCTGTAATACGGATATGAAAGCCTTGAACCGTACCACGGCTGAGCTCAAAATTGAATTGGGCAAGAACCTGACCAGAGGCCTGGGTGCGGGAGCCAAACCTGAAATTGGAGAAGCCGCGGCTCGAGAAACACTCCAGGAACTGGAAGCGCATCTGGAGGGTGCAAACATGGTGTTTATCGCCGCAGGAATGGGGGGTGGAACCGGGACAGGCTCGGCACCTGTCATTGCGGAACTTTCCAAAAAGAAAAATATCCTCACTGTGGGGGTGGTCACCACGCCGTTTTCGTTTGAAGGTAAAAAACGCATGCGTGTCGCTCTGCAGGGGATTGAAAAACTCAAAGGCTGCACAGACACGCTACTGGTGATTCCCAATGATAAACTGCTGGGCGCCTCCAATCAGACAACCAGCCTGCTGGACGCGTTTCATCTGGCGGATGAAGTTCTCATGAACGCGATTCAAGGCATCACCGATCTGATCAATCATGTGGGGACCATCAATGTGGACTTCGCTGATGTGAAAACCATCATGGAAAACATGGGCCGGGCCGTGATTGGTAAGGGCACAGCCGCTGGGGATGACCGAATGCGCAGAGCCGCATGGCATGCGATCAACAGTCCATTGATGGAAGATACCGACATCCGTGGCGCCAAAGGGATTCTGGTGCATGTTATGGGATCCAATGACATGGGACTTCTGGAAATCAATGAAGCTATTGGCTCCATCCAGGAAATGGCGGATGATGACGTGAATATCATTTTTGGAGCGACCACCCTTGACGATATGCGTGATCATGTAACGGTCACTGTGATTGCCACCGGACTTCCGCACCATGATCACCCCATGCCATGACAACCCTCCCTGAGACCACAGTTCCCCTGTATCACACCATCAATGGCCCATGTCCCTACCGCCCGGAAGGCACATGGGAAAACCTCTCTTTTTTTATGGATAATCTTTCTGCTGAAAGTTATGAAGCACTGCTGAACCAGGGCTTTCGGAGAAGCGGATGTTCCATCTATCATCCTGTCTGTAAAAATTGCAGCATGTGTCTTCCGTTACGGGTCAACGTTCATTCCTTTCAACCTACGAGGGGTCAGCGTAGAGCCTGGAATAAAAACACTGATATTCGCATTGAGTTCAGACCAGTGTCCTTCGATGACGAGGTTTTCAATCTCTACCGGAAATATCAACTTCAATGGCATAATGCTCCAGCGCCTCCTGAAAAGCCGGAGTTTGTTTCATTTTTGATGGAAAGCCCTGTTTCCACAAAAATGATGTGTTATTATCTCAACAATCAACTCATTGGAGTGGGTTGGGTCGATAAACTGAAAACCATGCTCAGTTCTGTATATTTTGCGTTTGACCCCGATTTTTCCTCCAGACGCCCCGGAGTCTTCTCCATGTTGTGTGAAATTGAATATGCCCGTCAATCAGGTTTCGACTGGGTTTATCTCGGATACTGGGTTGAAGACTCACCTGCCATGAAATACAAATCGGATTATCAGCCTGCTGAAATTCTGATTGATCAAACATGGCATCCAGTGCAATCTCAATAGACAATCCCTCATGCCGTTTACCAGAATTATTCGTCAATTATTCACCACCTGGCTCACGCTGATTCTGCTGTTCACCATAGAACGTGTCTATTTTTTTACCGCGTTTTTTCCGGAAACACTTCCCCGACCGATTCCAGTCAAGGCTGTTTTTCAGACATTTTTTGATGCGGGACGAATGGATATTTCCGTGTCGTCCCTGCTGATCCTGCCACCTGTGCTTTTACTGTTTCTGCTGGTGTGGGGGGCCGAAAATCGGCCGCTTGTCCGGTGGAGCAAGTTCTTCACAGGCTGGCGGATCTTTGTGACGGCAATGAGTATTTTATGTCTTTTGATTGATCACTGGTTTTTTTCTTATTACCATGACCACTTCAATCCACTGTTCTGGGAATTCAGTAGCGGTGGTGGGGAGAACATGGCCAGGGTTCTGTTCAGTCTGCCTGATGAAATTCCCGTTCTGCCCATTGTCCGGGATATTCTGGCCTTCAGTCTGGGAGCCTTGGGATTGCATTGGGGGTTATCCCGCCCGGCGTTCCATTGGGAACAACGTGTTTCTCTCAAACATCCTTTGAAACTTACTGCCATTCTGTTGCTGGTGCTTTTAGGTTGCCGGGGAACCTTCGGCATTCCATTGATCACCCAGTTCAAAAAACTCAGAACACCTCATCCGCATCTCAACCTGACTTACAGCAATCCCTGGTATGCGTTGTATGTGAGTTGGGAAAAAGATTTTCTGCCGGTTTGGAACATCAAACATCAGAAAGATACCATGAAACTGGGTGTGGAGGAGGTCCGTCCTGATTTCGAAAGATATGCGGCGCTGGATTCCCGTCGTAGGGTGACACAGCCGGAACCTGAATATCTCAGCATGGAATATGAAGTACCGGGGCTCTTTCAGCGTTATTTGAAGAAAAAGCCCAAACACATTGTGCTCATTTTCCTGGAATCCTTTGGGGATTGGGTGACAAAAATCGAGGTCGAGGATTTCAAACATAAAATCACACCGAATTTCACGGCGTTGAGAGAGCAGTCCATGGAATTTCTGGAATATTTTCCCGCGGGCGCACTGACCATGGAAAATCTGACCAAGGCGACTCTGGGAATTCCGTTACCCCGCAATTTCCCTTATGAATACAATTTTTCAGCCGCCTTGAATCCCTTTCCTGATACAATGCCGAAAGCCATGAATAGAAAAGGCTACAAACCGCATTTCTTTTATGGTGGACCTTTGACATGGCATCATCTGTATTATTATTTTTCAAAATGGAATTATGAACAGGTTTATGGCGAAAACAATGTGTCCAGGTCAGACACAGGCTGGTTTAGCGCCTATGATGAAAATCTGTATGAATTTCTGCATCAACATCTGGAATCCTCCTCAATACCCACCTTTAATTTTGTTCTGACCATCAGCAATCATCCCCCCTATCGTGTTCCGGAATCATTTCAGTTTCAGACGCCCCCGGCGGTGGAACAGGCTTTGCCACCGACGGATAAACCCGATTATATCCAACGGAGATTCAAGACCATTGCTTATGCGGACAAGGCCCTGGGTGAATTTTTCGAGAAGGCCAGAGCGTCCGGTTATTTTGATGAAACACTGTTCATTGTGACAGGCGATCACGCGATCCAGGGTGGGTTTCGCTGGCCACCGGAAGAACGGTACCATACTTCCCGGATTCCTCTGCTGGTGTATGCCCCCAAGCTGCTCAAACAGCCTCAACTGAAAATCACACACCGTGGAACCCATCTGGACATGCTGCCAACGTTGCTCTCCATGCTCAATGAAGAACCTGTTCGCCTCAGGAGTTGGGGGCATACCATGCTGGAACCCTCAACCGATACATTTCTCAATTCACCATGGATCGATTGTCTAAGTGATATCTGTCTGTATCAGGAACAGCTTTATCGGGTAGATCCTGCCACAGACAGGATGAAGGCCTGTTTTGATGAGGGATGTGTGCAATCAGGACAATTGCTGAGAGAGGAGATATTGAGTTGGGGACGAACAGGACTGCATTATTTTTTCCAGTTCAAACAGGACGACGCAAAAGAGGCCTTTCCTGATTTCAGCACACACAACTGAACCCAATATGAGATATGAGTAATATAATCCTTGAACTCTAGCAGGTTGCACTATGACACATTCGATTCGTTTTGATTTGTTATTTCCTTATGCGATCGCACCGTTGCTGACCTTGGTGGTTTCGATCTTTCTTGTTTCACTCACGATCCGGGTGGGGAAGCATGTTCGTGAAAATCAGCTTTTTACCCTTCTGGTACTCAATTTCGCGTTGTACAATCTGGATCTGTTTATCCGCACTTTGTTGACGTCTCCTGTGGCAGTGCTGACCATTTCACGATTACAGCACATCAGTTTTGTGTATTTTATTCCGTTACTGCTGCATTTTTCATGGGAAATTCTGGGAATTCGTGATCGTAAAAAAACGCTGTACACCGCCTACGGCTTCAGTGCGGTGATCATGCTGTTCACCCAGTCAGAATATTATCTCAGTGGCGTCAACCTATATTTTTTCGGTTATTTTTCACAGAGTGGTCCGCTTCTCAAAATTTATGCGACTGTCGCACTGGCTGTTTCGATCTATGCCTTGTGGCTTCTGGTGCGGGGGTATCAGAAATCCAGCAACCGGGAAGAGCGCCTCAAACTGAAATTTGTCATTTCAGGAGTGTTTTCGAATGCGTTTCTGACGCTTGGCAATCTGTTCCCCACGATGGGGATTGCGGTCTATCCTCCGGGAAATTTGGGCTTTATTCCGTTGCTGCTCATGGCTTACGGCATTTTGCAGCACAACATTCTGGACACTGCGAAAAGCTGGTTTTATCGGGGCTACGTGCCACGAGTCATTACCGGTTTCGTCTGGTTGCCCACCGCTTTTTGCCTGCTGTTCCTGCTGTTCAGTGGCGAAGGTGTGTTTCCTGAACAAATCCTCGACAAGGTCTTTCCCTGGCTCATTCCCTCTTTGTTGTCATGCCTTGTGAGTTTGGGGCTTGCGTCCTTCAGTTTTTTGAAAGGAAAACGGGATGTCGAAACCCTGTTGTTTGGTGTGTTGTGTACGCTGTGGGGGTGGTTGAGTCTGGATAAAATCATGGAGGGCTTGTTTCTTCAGGAATTGATGGCTCTCCGGTTCACCCGGTTTGCCCATTTTTTCCTTGTTTACCAGCTCGGCGTTTACACCCATCTGGTCTATTCCGTCACACGCAATCCTGACCGTCTGCTGGTCCGTGCCTGCTATGTCGCAAGTGTGCTGCTGATGTTTCTCACTCAGACAACGCACTATTATCAGGATTCCATGTATCAGTATTTTTTTGGATATTTCGGCCAGGGGAACTGGGCTTTCCAATTTTTCGGGGGAGTTGGTCTGGCCCTCATCTTATGGAACAGTGTGTTACTGTTCCGGGCATGGCGGAAAACGGCAGAATCAGCCGAAAAAATTCGTCTCGTATTTCTTTTCACAGGAACAATGATCACCGCTGTTTTGAATCTGGGAAATATTCCGGCGACAAAAGGTGTGGAACTGTATCCGCTCGGGAACTTTTCTTTTGTGGCCATCCTGATCATGGCGTATGGGATTTTCAGGCATGATATCCTGGAAATCAGCGATTACGCGCGTGAAAAAACACTGAGATTGTTTTCCCTGGGTGGACTCGGAGTGATTTATGCGGCCTTATTGATTGCCGCGGGAAATGTGATCGCAGAATATTCTTTTTTTGAAATTCTGGCAGGCATTTATCCCTATGGCATTCCCCCGTTGATCTCGTTTCTCATGTGTCTGTTTCTGTCCTTTGTTTCCATCAGGGCCGGTTATCTCAGCATGGAATCCATTCTGTTCAGTCTGATCTGTGTGATTTATGGATTTCTCAGCATGGAAATCCTGCTGACCGGGATTGTCTTCGAACCTGAATTTGCCCTGAAGATCATCAGGCTCGATCATTTTTTTCTGGTTTACATGATCGGACTGAATGTGCATCTGTCTTACAGACTGGCAAAGCGTCATCAGGAAAATCGATGGATTATCTACTTTTTTTACGCAGTCAGTGTGGTGTTATCCCTATTTACCCAGACCGATTGGTATATCCAGGAAGTAACACGGTATTATTGGGGGTTTTATCCACGTCAGTATTTGATGTTCAACGTGTTCTGTGTGTTTCTGGCGGTGGGGCTGGTGGTGGTTTGTCGCTGTTATTATCAGGCCTGGAGGCAATCCCGTGAAAATCACCAGAAACGAACATTCCTGTTTTTTCTGGGAGGTTCCCTCATCACGATGTTGCTGAATCTGGGCGACATTCCGGCTGTGTACGGCATTGAAATCTATCCGCTCGGGAACTTTTCGTTTCTGGCTGTGGGTTTCATGGCCTATGGTCTGCTCAACCGCTATATTCAGGAAGTGCTGTATTTTACCCGCAGTATCATTCATCAATTCGTGTTTCTCCTGCTCCTCATGACCCTTGTCATCGGGTGCTATATCACCTTGAGAGTTCATACAGAAATTCTGTCGTTGATCATTGCGACGCTGGCGGTTCGAGTGTTGTTTCAGGTAAGCCGCACCAGTATCGACGCTGTTCTGGACTTATTGTTTCCCTCAGCCAGATATGACATGGAACGGGTTCTGGGTGAAACCCGTGTGGAGTTGTCTCTGGCACTGACACCGGAAAACATCTGTGATGTGTTGATACCCCGATTCCTGTATCACCTGGAGGCTGACTCATGCTGGATTATTTTTGCGGACAAGGGTGCTCTTTCGTTCAAGGGAAATATTTATGTCAAACCGGACGCGACCAGAAAATACCGTTTTTCATCAAGGACGAGACAGACCTGGCCCTATGTTTCCAGAGAGGAAGTACAGATCAACGCTGAACATCCCCTTGTCATGGCCTTGTATGAAAAACAGAGTCTGATGATTCAGGAAAAGATGGATGAATGGCTCAGACAGAATCGTATCCGAATCCAGGGAGGGGATATTCTGTCTGAAACCGCCCTGGTCTCACCTGTCTTTTTTCAGGGGGCGATGGCCTGTGTTCTGGGTCTCGAAACCAAAGCGAACGGGCAGTTGTATTCACGGGAAGAACAACATTTTCTGCGGGCGATTTCTTTTCAGTTGGGGTCTGTGATTGAAAATGTCAATCTGGTGCGTTCACTGGAAGAACGCATTCAGATCAGAACCTGGGATCTGCAGGAAGCCCGCAACCGGTTGACGCATTTGAATGAGGTGATTCAGGCGGTTAATTCAACGCTCGATCTCGACGAAGTGATGAACAAGGTCATGAAGGCCCTGCAGGAGGTATTTCTTTTTGATCAGATCGGAATTCTCCTGCCTGACGAGGAGGGCGAAAACCTGATTTTTCATCAACTGTATGGCACAGGTCTTTCTGCTGAGGATCGGGCTGATCTCCGGAGTTGTTCCTTTCCGCTCGATGGCGAACACGCCAGTTGGGTGGGAGAATGTTACCAAACCCGGAAACCTGTCTATGTCAGCCGGATCAGGGAAGACAGTGTGGAACATTTCATGGCCTCTGATCAACGATTCCATCAGGTTTCCAGGGCGCAATCCTATATTTTTTTCCCGTTGACCGTACAGAATCATTCCATCGGTGTGATCCACTTCGGGCATTCGCAATTGTTTTTTGAATTATCGCAGGAACGGATCGAATCCATCCAGCAGTATGTGCTTCAAATCGCCGCGGCCATCCAGAACGCGTTGCAGTATGAACAGAGCCAAAACCAGCAACGGGAATTGACTGAAGCCCATAACAACATTAAACTTCAACGGGGAGAATTGGCCAAAACGCTCAAACTCACCCAGCGTCATGAACAGGAACTTTCCCGTTTGTATCATTTGATGGACGCGGCCAACTCATCCCTCCGGCATCAAGACATTCTGAAAGCGTTTTTTGATTATGCGCTGGAAGAGAATTACCCCTTTGATGGTTTGATGCTGCATGTGCTGGAACCGCATACGGAAACGCTCAAATTATCCACAGTTTACGCGCTGGTTCCTGAAGCACAGTTGCTGGAGAATAAACATGAACGCTTCAATATTCCCATGAACCAGACAGGCGGAATGTTCCACACCACCTTGAACTGTGCCAAACCGCAATTCATTGTGCGCCCGGAACCTGACGAAAGGCCAGAGTTTTATGAGGTGCCGACGCATCGGCATTTCTTTGAAGAAGGCTTGATGGCATCCATGCTGATGTATCCTCTGCTACAAAAGAATCAATCCTTCGGACTGCTGTCATTTTTCACACATTCACTCAAACTCAACGTGACAGAATCCAGAATCGCAACCATTGAACGCTATGTTCAAACCATCACCTCCGGATTGCACAATGCGTATCTTTATGAACAAAGTCAGCAGGATCGTGAGGAAATCAGCCGCATGAACCATCTGATCCGTACTGTCAACGCGACCTTGGATCTGGATGAAGTCATGACAGTGTTTGCCGAGGTTCTTGAAGAAATTTTCAGGTTTGACCAGATCGGTATCTGGATTGTTAAAGAGGCTGAACAACAATTGGAACTGGTCAAATATTATGGTGTCAGCGCCAATTATAATTTTCAGGAACAACTGTCAAAGGTTCAAATGCCGTTAGTGCCCAATCACAGTCTGGTGTGTGAAACTCTGCTGAAAAACAGGTTGTCGTGTGTGTCACCCATCACCCCCGAACTCCTGGAAGCCTTCACACCGACAGACCGTTTATTTCATGAAATTGCCGGTGCGCAGGCTTATCTGCTGTATCCGCTCAATATTCAGATGCGTACCTTTGGTGTTCTGGTTTTCGCCAGAACAGACGCGCCGTTCACGCTCACCGGTTTTCAACAGCAGACTATCCAGCGTTATGTCAATCAACTGGCCAATGCCATGTATAACGCAGAACTTTATGAACAAAGCCAAAAAGACCGTGCCGCCAGCCAATACAATGCGCTACAACGTGAAAAGGCCTTACAGGAACTGGGACTTCAACATCAACAACTTCAGGACGCACAAGTCCAACTGGTGCAATCGGAAAAAATGGCTCTGCTCGGATCGCTGGTGGCTGGTGTGGCCCATGAAATCAATACCCCGGCTGGTGCGATCCAGGCCGCGATTCAGGAAATTGATCAGGATTATGTCGAGCTCCTGTCAGGGATGAGCCAGATTTTGAGAAATCTGCCCGTGGAACAATGGGATGTTTATTTTCAGGCCTGTCAGACCATTTTAACCTTCAATCAGGAATTGACCACCCGTGAACAACGGCAAATCGCGTCAGGTATTCAGGGGCCGATGGCGGACGCCGGGATTTCTGAAGCAAGAGTCTGGGCCAGAGATCTGGCAATGGTAGGCTTCAGCGGGGAGAGTATTCCGCCTTTTTTACCATTGTTTCAAAGTGCTGTCGGTGAGACGATTCAGCAATCGTTGCGGCAACTGGGTCTGAGCAGGATTCATGTTCGCAACATTAAAATCGCGGTGGACCGCATCACACAACTGGTCAAGGCGTTCAAGCATCACGCCCGGCTTGATTCATCGCAATGGATTGAAACAGATCTGAAACATGATCTGGAAAACACAATGGTGATCCTGCGGAATAAATGGAAACACGGCATTATCGTCCACAGGGAATATGCCGAATTGCCCCCGGTACGCTGTAATGCGGATCAACTCAATCAGGTATGGACCAATCTGATACACAATGCCATTCAGGCCATGAATGGGAAAGGGGAACTGATTATACGGCTTCAACGAGATCAGGAACGGGTGTTTGTGGAAATTGAAGACAGCGGACCTGGCATCCCTCATGAAATCCAGAACCGGATTTTTGAGCCGTTTTTCACCACCAAAGCCAAAGGTGAAGGCACTGGTCTGGGTTTGAGCATCTGCAAAGAAATCATCGAACGGCATCAAGGCTTGATTCGGGTGGACTCTGTTCCGGGAAAAACCTGTTTTCATGTCGAGATTCCACTGACTATGCAAGAGGACTCTGAAAAATAATTTCATCAACATAATGTTGGACTTTGAACATTTTACACCTGTGGGCAGTGGTTCCAAAATCTCTTGATTTCAGCTTCATTGGGAGGTTATCGGAGCCTTCCCCTAAATCCGTTATCATCAGAAGAACTCAACAACCCTTCCATCCCTCAGTGTTTTTTGCATTGCTCCAGCATGTGGCTCAATTGCTGTTTGGTGCTGGAATGTTCCGGCATGTGTTGCAATACAAATTCTACGGTGCCGAAAATGAGGGCCATTTTCGGTTTTTCCGGAAACGTGGGCAACGATAAATATCGATCCATCGTTCGGCTACTGAGGGAGCCATTGGCGTGTTTAGTCACATTCCACATCCCGGATTTCAAGGCCAGGTCGCCTTTCTTTTCCCCTGTGAGATTTTCCCAGCACAACACAGCCATGTTCAACGTATTCACCAGCAGTTGACGATGATGGCCACTCTTCCGGGAATGATCCGCTACGCCCCCGGAAGAGGGTTCACTGACGATTTTCAGTTTCTTGCTGTATTCATGGGCCCGCTCCACTCGCGCCAGTAAATCCCTCAGTTCAAACGGTTTGATGAGATAGTCCGTGGCGCCGAGCCTCAGGGCTTCTTCCAGGTCCCGGGCCTGATCCCTGGCCGATATGACCAGAATGGGGATATAGCGGAACCGCTCCATTTCACGAAAATGGGCAATCAGCCGTAATCCGGCATCGGTTCCAGAGGGCATCATCAGATCGGTAATGATGAGATGCGGCATCGGGATACGGTCCAGCATCCGGAGGGTGTCCTCGTAATCCTCGGCTTCCCACACGCGAGCCTGGGCATAGGTCGTCAAATCGATCTTGAGTCCCAGACGGGTGTCGGGATTGTCCTCGATCAGCAAAATGCGTTTTTGTTGTTTCATGCTTCCTGTTGCCAAAGTTTGAGAGAAAACCAGAAGGTCGAACCTTCTCCTTTCACGGATTCCACGCCAATCCGTCCGTTCATCTGTTTCAGGCGGGCCTGAACAATCGCCAATCCCAACCCGGTCCCCGGAGTGCCAAGCACATCCTGAGCCCTGCGAAAACGAGTGAAAAGAGTTTTCAAGGCGTGTTCATCCATGCCGATGCCGGTATCCTTCACTTTAAAAATCACTTCCTGATCCGCACGTTCACAACTCAGGGTGATCCGTCCGGATGGGGTGTATTGATAGGCATTGGTGATCAGATTGCACAGAATATCTTCCAGATAAAAAGGATTGGCCCAAACTTCAAGCTCTTGATCTGTCGGGCAGTAGCTCAAAATCACTTCCGGTTTCCTCAGCAGTTCCGTCAGACTCAAGGCCTGTTGAACAATCAGATCCACGTTCACCGGAAACAATTCGACAGGCAGATCCTCCCGGAGTTTGGAGAGTTCCAGAAACTGGGCAATCAATCGTGCCATTTTCCGGGCATTCTGTTCCAGAATATCCAGGTAACGCCGTTGAGAGATTTTGGGACGGACACACTGCACGCCATCCGTCAGAAATCGGGAAAACCGGACGATGTTGTCCACTGGGGTTCGCAATTCATGAGAAATGTTTTGCAAAAACTCCTGTCGGGCCTGCAACTCTTTTTTTCGTTCAGTGATATCCCGTAAAATCAGTAGCCACGAATCCTCCGGCATTTGCCGCAACGGGGCGGCATGGGCTTCGATCGCCTTACGATCCGTGGGAGTGCGGATGATGATTTCAAACGGAACACCGGCCTGGATCTGTTGATGGAACCATTCCACCGGTTGTTCAATCCCGGACAGGTCCAGCCATTCCAGAAAGGACTCTGGAGGCACATCTGCTTCCACAAGACGGGTTGCGGCGGAATTATAGAACAGGACCAGCCCTTGTTGGATCAGGACCACGCCATCCGGGGATTTTTCCACCAGTCGGGCATAGCGTTCCTGACTCTGCTTCAACGCTTCGGAGGTTCGCCACAAATCCTGATAACGGATGGACAGTTCCTGATCCATGGATTCACGAATCTTATCCGCGTTGCTGAGTTTTTCCTCCTGAACCGTGATCTCTTTTGCCAGTTGTTGCCGGGAACGTTCGACCTTCAGGAATTTTCTGAAAACATACCAGAACAGCGCCCCCAGCAGACTCAACCCGATGCCGCCGCGAAACCACCAGGTTCGCCAATAAGGAGGAATGACAGTGACAGTGATTTTCCGGTCAGTCCAGACATCATTGGAATTGCTCCCACGGACCAGAAGGGTATGGCGGCCTCCCGGCAAATGAGGATAAAACCCATAACGTCTGGTGCCGCTGTCATGCCAGGCGGTGTCGATCCCATCCAGAAAATAGGACAACCGGTTCTTTTCGGGATTGGTATATTCCAGCACCGAAAATTCAAATTCCATCGAGTCCTCGGGCCATTGCAGAATAATATGGTCCTGTTGATAGAGGGGGAGTCTGGAGGGTTCTCCATTGATTTTCAGGGAGGTCATGACCACTTGGGGGGGATGGCTGTTTTCTTTCATCCGCAACGGAACCACCCGATTGAGACCATTGAGGCCGCCAAACCAGAGGATACCATCGGGCTGACGGGCATGAGCGAAATAATAGAACACATTGTCCTGCAATCCGTCTTCCTTGAAATAGTTGTGAAACCTCTGAATTTGCGGATCAAACCGGGAAAGACCGTTTTTGGTGCTGATCCAGAGCAATCGATCCTGCCCTTCATAAATTCCATAGGCATTGTTCACCGGCAAACCATCCCCGGTCGAAAAATTTTGAAACATCCCGGTTTCCGGAAAAAACCGGCTCAAACCGCTTTCGGTTCCCAGCCACATCCTGCCGATGCTGTCCGAGGAGACCATGTTCACCTGATCATCCGCCAGACTGTTCGCCGCCTGTGGATCATGCCGATACTGCCTGAAGGTCTGGCGCTGTTTATCAAAAACCAGCAGGCCGTTCCCTTGGGATCCCAGCCAAAGGCGTCCTTGAGAGTCTTCATGAATACGATTGATTTTATTGGAATTGACTGTTTGCGGCAGAAAATTTTGAGGAAGAAATGCGCTGAATTGTTGAGTTTGCGTATCCACTCGCACCAAACCGCTTTCATATCCGGCAAGCCAGAGAAGTTGCGGCTGTTCTTGATCCTGATGGATTTGATTGATGAATTGGCTACGAGGATATCCTTGGGGGGAGTCGGGATCATGACGCCAATGTTTCACATAGACACCGTTTTGCGGATCAAACACGCTGAGAATGCTTTCATTCAGATTGATCGAACCCACCCACAAGCGCCCCCTGTCGTCCTCGTTGATGGCTGTGACAATCGGAAATTCCAGGGACGCACCGGCATGATCCAGGATCGCGGGCGGGTATCGGGTGAACCGTTCCGTGACTGGATCAAAGCGGTTGAATCCGCTATTCGTGCCGATCCAGACTTGTTGCGTATGATCGGGAAAAATCGCGAAGATGACGTTACTGCCGAGCGTGGTCGGGTCCCGTTCATCATGCTGGTACAAGTCAAAGTTCCTGGTGATGCCTTTGTAAATTTTACCGGACAGACAAAACACCCAGGGAATATCCGATGAATCGACCACAATATTTTGTGGATTGATGCAATGCGTGATGTTGGTCGGCTTGACCATCGTGCCGGGATGATTCGCGTTTTGCGGGTCCACCTCGTAAATCATGCCTTGACGCGAGATCAGCCAGACCGTGCCTTGAGACGTGGCGGTCAAGGCCGCGATCTGTGCCGGATGCGTGGAAAAGCGGTTTTGTTCGTCATCCATCCGCGTGAATTGTAGGGTCGCAGGGTCCATTTTCCAAAGGGCACGTTCGGTGAGGACCCACAAAAAGCCGCTTCGATCTCTGACCAAGTCCTTTATTTTTTCGCCGCCCGGGAGGGTCGGATCATCCGGAGCAAGGAACAAGCGGGTGAACTCCTGCTTTGCAGGATCGAATCGGTTCAGCCCCTGATGGGTGCCGATCCAGAGAACGCCTGCCGCGTCTTCCACAATCGCGGTGATATGATTGTCACTGAGTGAAGTCGGGATATCGGCGGAATGCGTGTAAGTTTCAAAATGTCCGGTGGCGGGTTCCAACCGGAACAAGCCCCCCTGTTCGCCGCCAAACCAGAGGATTCCGTGTGAATCCTGAAACATCGCCAGAATGTAATCGTCCTTGATATCTTCACCGGGTTGGGATTGGGATGGACGAAAATTTCTGAACAGTCCCGTCGATTTATCCATTCTGTCCAAACCCTGGTAGGAACCAAACCAGAGGGCATCCCTGGATTCATGGACGGTGCGGACAAACTCATCCGAAATCGAACCGGGACTTTTCGGATAATGAATCAGCTTGACGCCGTCATACCGATACAAGCCTATGGACGTTCCCAACCAGAAAAAGCCCTTTTCATCCTGCATCACATCCAAAATCAGCCCTCCCAAGGACAACACCTGTTCCCATTGGAGAGGCCGGGACTCGGCGCGAAGTCCGTTTCCCGCCAACCCGCACAGACAGATTCCCCAATACAGGACGCGTGTCAGGAACGATCGAAAAATAAAATGGTGTAAAAATGGTCCGGTTGTGGGTTTGCGGTTCCTCATAAGTTCCCTCTGACTCAATCCTTCCCTCCAGGGTGTTTCCCATCATGATGTTTTAGACATTTTTAGACATTTTTAGACACGATTTTCAACACCCTTTTTCTTGTCTAAAAATGTCTAAACATTTCAATTGATTTGTGGGATCGCAATCCATTATGGAATACCATTCGTAACCAAGTTTGATCATAATTGGGTCCATCCACTAATCCCTCGCCCCTTTTGGGAGAGGGGCGGATGAGGGGAAAAACAAATACAGACCCAATTATGATTAATCCCCAAAATCGTTGTCATCATTCCCAAGGAGGAAATATGCGTAGTGGTTTCAGTCATCGTCATCAGATTGCTGTTCGTGGAAAGCTGTGGATCGCCCTGCTGGCCGGTGGGCTGAGTCTGGGCGGATGTTATAATGATTTGCCGGTGGAAGCCCAATTGCAGGCTTCCGCCGAAACGGTTTCTGTCGGGGAAACAGTGACCTTCGACGCATCCGGGTCCGAATACGACAAAATCGCCTGGAAACAGGATCATGTTAAGCTCTACGCCTGTTCCGGAGAGGAAACCTGCTCCTTGATATTCACCGAGACGGGAACCTACACCATCCGGGTCGAAGTGAGCAAGCAGATCCGACACGGAGTGGAGAACACCGATCGGCCACAACACTGGCTGACGGGAGAAACCGAAATCACCAAGGATCAAAAAGAAGTCCTCGTGACGGTGAACGCCGCCAGTGCCGACACAACCACCGCAGATACGTCCGGTACGACCACCGATTCGACCACAAGCTCCAGTTCCAGCACAACCACCAGTTCCAGTAGTTCCAGTTCCAGCACAGCCACGGATACCACGGCTCCGACGGTTTCGAGCACCTCGCCGACGGATGCGGCAACTTCGGTTGCGGTCGCCACAACAATCAGCGTGACCTTCAGCGAGGCCATGAAGACCTCGACCATCACCACCAACACCGGCACGAGTTGTAGCGGCAATATTCAGCTTTCCTCGGACAGTTTCAGCACCTGCGTGGCCATGAGTTCGACGATTGCCAACAGCAGTGACAAAACCTTCACCCTGACCCCGGCGGCGAGTCTGAGCGGAATCACCACCTATAAAATCCGGGTGACAACGGGCGTTCAGGACGCGGCGGGCAATGCACTGGCCTCCGCCTCCACCCAGGCCACCGGTTTCACCACCGCGGATGTGACCGCGCCGACGGTCGCAAGCACCTCGCCGACGGACGCGGCCACGTCAGTTGCGGTCGGTAGCACAATCAGCGTGACGTTCAGCGAAGCCATGAAAACCTCGACGTTGACCACCAACACCGCCGACACGACCTGTTCCGGCACCTTGCAGGTTTCGTCCGACAGTTTCAGCACCTGTGTGCAAATGACAGCGTCGCCCACAGCGAGCAACAGCGACAAAACCTTCACGGTCACGCCTTCCGCCAATCTCAGCGGGAGCACCACCTATAAAATCCGGGTGACGACCGGCGTTCAGGACGCGGCGGGCAATGCCCTGGCCTCCGCCTCCACCCAAGGCACCGGCTTCACCACAGTACCATTATGGGCCCCACAGGCGTATGTGAAAGCCGCCAATGCCCAAACGAATGATCAATATGGTCACAAGGTCGCCATCTCCGGTGACACGATGATTGTGGGCGTATTATGGGAAGATAGCAATCAAACCACCATCACCAACGGCACCACCGCCAGTAGTAACAACAGCGCTTCCGATTCCGGAGCGGTGTATGTGTATAAACGCACCGGCACCAGTTGGGCCCAGGAAGCCTATCTCAAGGCGCCCAATGCTGAGACCAATGATAACTTTGGTAACAGTGTCGCGATTTCCGGTGACAGAGTGGCAGTGGGCGCTTCTACGGAACACAGCAACCAGACGACGATCACCAACGGCACCACCGCCACTGCCAACAACGGCCAGGGCGAATCCGGTGCGGCGTATGTGTACAAACGTACCGGCACCACTTGGGAGCAGGAAGCCTATCTCAAGGCTCCCAATGCTGAATCCAATGATGCCTTTGGTTACAGCGTTGCGATAGACAGTGATACCGTGGTGGTGGGAGCGCCTCAGGAAGACAGCAATCAGACGACCATCACCAATGGCACCACCGTCAGTGACAACGACAGCCAGAGCGAAGCCGGCGCGGCGTATGTGTTCAAACGGAGCGGCACCACCTGGGCCCATGAAGCCTATTTCAAGGCATCCAACGCCGCATCAGGCGACAACTTTGGTATCAACGTGGCAGTCTCCGGCACCACCATTGTCGTGGGCGCTCATATTGAGGACAGTAACGCGACGACGATCACCAACGGCACCACCGCCAGTTCCGACAACAGTGCTTCAGGTTCCGGCGCG